>QFNN01000174.1 GCA_003240855.1 Sphingomonas sanxanigenens | reverse complement strand
AAACTGGTTGACGTCACAGACGCCGTGACGCGCGGCATCCTGGCCAGCAGCCACCGGGAATCTTTCGCCAGCGATCTGGGCGAAGGCAAGCCGATCGGATCGGTCATTGGAAAAGGCGATGTGCTCGACGTCGCCATCTGGGAAGCTCCGCCGGCCGCCTTGTTCGGAACTGCTGGAGGCAGTGCGCAACTGACGTCGTCGAGTTCGACCGCACGGGGCACTTCGCTTCCCGAACAAATGGTGGATAGCGACGGCCAAATCGCAATCCCCTTCGTTGGCCGCGTGCAGGCCGCCGAGCGAACGCCGCAGGAGATAGCGCAGGATATTACCCGGCGCCTTGCGGGCAAAGCGCATCAACCGCAGGCAATCGTCCGCCTCGTCAGGAACGCGGCGGCGAATGTCACAGTGGTAGGCGACGTGGCCAGAAGCGAACGCATACCGCTCACGGCGCGAGGCGAGCGTGTGCTTGACGTGCTGGCGGCGGCGGGCGGCCCCAGGCAGCCTGTCAACAAAATGACGATCCAAATCACCCGGAATGCGAAGGTGTCGTCGTTGCCGCTGGAAACGGTCATCCATGATCCCCGGCAGAATGTGCGCCTGCAGCCCGACGATGTGATGACGGTGCTGTTTCAACCGTTCAGCTTCACCGCGCTGGGGGCGGTCGGCAAGAATGAGGAACTGCCTTTCGAGGCGACCGGCCTTACGCTGGCGCAAGCTCTCGGTCGCATCTCCGGCTTGCAGGACAGTCGCGCTGACGTAAAGGGTGCCTTCATTTTCCGGCTGGAAGATCCTAATGCGCTGCCGCCGGAAGTTCGCACGACCGCGAGGCTTACGCCCGACGGCAAAGTTCCCGTCATTTACCGCATTAACATGAAGGACCCATCCACCTTCTTCATCGCCCAGAGTTTCCCCATTCGCGATAAAGATATTCTGTATGTATCAAACGCGCCACTGGCCGATATACAGAAGTTTCTCAGCTTGATCTTCTCGACCGTGCTTCCGGCTGCAACCGCAGCGGCGATCCTCTGACGACGCGACGGCTTAGGCGACGATGAGGGTGCCCGCTTTTTTGCGTTCGTTTTTTGAGCTGTTGCCCTCCCGCATAGATCAGGCGATCGCCGGTCGCACGCTTCGCACATTCCGCGTCCGTCGCCAGCGCGACAGGTTTGGCGCTGCCCCGGCAGCGTCTGACGGTCAGCCGCGACGGCTATATATCGACGTAACCGTCATCAGCAGGCACGATGCAGGAACCGGCATCCAGCGTGTGGTGCGCGCCTTGGCGCTTGCCCTGGTCGATGAAGCCTCCCCAGCATGGGAAGTCCATTTTGTCGCAGCAACCAGACGCCGCGCCTATCGTCATATAGCGTGGCCGGATGCGGGTCGCGCCGTCGCCCCCATTGCGATTGAAGCGAGGCCGGGCGATGTGTTCCTCGGGCTGGATTTCTCGCTCGACATGATCCGGAGGCATCGGCGTCAGCTCGCGAAGTTCCGGCTCGATGGCGGCGGGTTATGGTTCCTCATCTACGATCTGCTCCCGGTGGAGCGACCGGAATGGTTCTCTCCCAACAACGTCATTCGCTACAAGGCATGGCTGGAAACCATCGCGGGCATCGCCAATGGGCTGCTGTCCATCTCGCAGCAAACGGCGGACGATCTGAAACATGTGCTAGCGGACCAATATGGCCTGACGGGCGGCTATAGTACGGGGATTATCCCGATGGGGCACGCCATTATGGAATCGGTCCTTCAAAACGCGGCGGATATATCCAGCGCCCCTTCCGTGCGATTTGATACGACGCATCCGTTCTTGCTGATGGTAGGCACGCTGGAACCGCGCAAAGGGCACGCCGACATATTGGCGGCTTTTAACGAGCTCTGGCGACAAGGGAGCGACTATCGCCTGGTTCTGGTGGGCCGCCAGGGCTGGCAGGTCGAAAGCCTGTGCAATGCCATTCGCAATCATCCCGAACATGGCGCAAAACTTCTCTGGTTCGATGATGTCGACGATCTTGAGCTTGAGCAGATTTATCAAGCCTGCGAAGGTTTCATTATCGCATCGCATGCGGAAGGCTTCGGTCTGCCGCTAATCGAAGCTCTGGGCCATCTGAAACCTGTTTTGGCACGCGACCTCCCGGTATTCCGCGTGCATGAAGATCGCGGAGTGCATTTCTTTCCTGCGAACGCCGAAGCCGGGGAACTGGGGGATCATATCCGCCGCTGGATTGGCGACATACGGGCCGGGACGGTGACGGTGAAGCCGCCGGTCGCGAACTGGAAAAAATCCGCCCAGGCCGTTCTGGCGATACTCGATTAGATTTTGCGGCGTCGGTCAGACTCGCTTCAAGATCAGTTCCTGGAAACGGCGCGGAACGCGCGCACTCCACCCGGAATCATTCGCATCTCACCGCGGACTGCCGGCCCCGGCAGTCCGCTGCCGCACGGGGCCGGCGCCCGAGATTCGGGAATGTTCAGCGCGAGCGATCCTGTTCGCTTTGTTCACGCACCGCCTTGAACTCCGATTCCTGTCTCCATTGGGGCCAGGCCCGGCTGTTCGCCAGTTCAGATCCGATGGCATAGAGCAGGTTCACATCCTGCGCCGCACCACGAAGATCCCACCGCGGCGACCATGTGTCGCAGGTCTGATGATAGCATTTCATATAGTCTGTAAGCCAGGCTTCGCCGGCGGCGCGGCCACCTTGGGCAAGGTCGCTTCCCCCGCTCATTCCCATCATCAGCAGCGCGGGCACGCCGCGCCTGGCGACCGAAAAATGGTCGGCGCGAAAATAAAGGCCGCGCTCCGGAAGCCCCTCGGGCGTTACGGTCCGCCCCTGCTTACGGGCGGCGCTGGCAAGCATGTCGTCAAGTTCGCTTTGCCCGTCACCGACAAGCACGACGTCTCTGGCGGGGCCAGCCGTCTGCAGAACGTCCATCGTAAGATTCGCCACCGTCCTGGAGAGAGGGAAAGTCGGGTGCTCGCCATAATATTCGGAGCCGAGCAGCCCCCGCTCCTCGGCGGTCCAAAGCCCGAACAGCAGCGTGCGCTGCGGCGGCGGCCCGGACTTGAAGGCGCGCGCCAACTCGATCACGCCTGCTAC
>QFNN01000023.1 GCA_003240855.1 Sphingomonas sanxanigenens | reverse complement strand
GACTGATGGGCAGCTTCGCCGAGGAAACGGCGGCCGAATACCAGTTCACGCGCGCCCAGCAGGATGATTTCGCCATCGCCTCGCTCGAACGCGCGCAGAAGGCGCAGGCAGCGGGGGCGTTCGAGCGCGAAATCGTCGCGGTCGAAGTCGCGGGCCGCAAGGGATCGACGACGGTCGCGCAGGACGAGCAGCCGATGAAAAGCGATCCCGCCAAGATCCCGACGCTGAAGCCCGCATTCGCCAAGGACGGGACGATCACCGCCGCCAACGCCTCGTCGATCTCGGACGGCGCGGCGGCGCTGGTGCTGACGCGCCAGAGCGTCGCCGACAGGCTGGGCGTGAAGCCCGTCGCGCGCATCGTGAGCCATGCGGCCCACGCTCATGCGCCCGCGCGCTTCACCACCGCGCCTGTCGATGCCATGCGCAAGGCGCTGGCCAAGGCCGGCTGGGAAAAGGGCGATGTCGACCTGTTCGAGGTCAACGAGGCGTTCGCCGTGGTCGCGATGATCGCGATGCGCGACCTGGGCCTCGATCATTCGGTGGTCAATGTGAACGGCGGCGCCTGCGCGCTCGGCCATCCGATCGGCGCGAGCGGCGCGCGCATCCTCGCCACGCTGCTGAGCGCGCTGGAGACACGCGGCGGCAAGCGCGGGCTGGCCTCGCTGTGCATCGGCGGCGGCGAAGCGACGGCGGTCGCCGTGGAACTGATGAACTGAACCAAGGGGGCTTGCCCCTTCCGCCATTCGTTTCGGGCATGGTCGGGAAGCCTTGGCGCGGGCATCTCTCGACCGTGCCCGATAGGGGCGGATTCGACGAAAAGCGCGCCTAGCGCATGTCCTCGCCCGGGCCCACGCCCCAGATATGGGCGATCTCGATATAGCCCCGGCGGCCGCCGGCATCGAACAGGCACCAGCCATTGGCGCAATCGCTGATCCGACCGACCACGCCAGGTTCGGCGCGCCAGACGATTTTCGACGAGGGATCGGGCAGCGCCCGCATCGGGCGGACCTCGCCCATGACGATCGCCGTGCGTTCGTCGCTGAGCAAGGCGGCGAGCATCCACCCCGTCGCGCCGTCCGGATCCTGAACCTTGCGCCAGCTTGGATAAACCTCGATCACCTTCACCGGCAGATTGCGCCGCTTATAGACCCAGTTGGAGGGGAAGTTGCGGCCCGGCCCGGTGCGCATCCGCGCCTCGCCCGCCGCGATCGAGGCCCAGTAAGGCGGCGCCTTCTGCGCTTCGGCCTGCTGAGCGCAGAAGATCGCAATCGCAATCGCGGCCGTCCCTGCCCGCTTGAACGTCATCATCATTCCTTCCCTGTCGCGCATCCCTGTTGCCAAAGGCGGCGTGCAGCATCAAGCCGCCGCTTGACGCGACGGGGTGCGCGTCCGATAGCCGCGCCATGGCCGAAGCCGACCGCCCCGCCCGCCCGAAAGTCGTCGTCACCCGATCATTGCCTTCGGCGATCGAGGCGCGGATGAGCGATCTGTTCGACGTTACGCTCAACTATTCCGACAAGGCGATGGACGAAGCGACGCTCGCCAGGGCGATGGCGGAAGCCGACGTTCTGGTGCCCACCGTCACCGACGATATTGACGCCAGGCTGATCAGGCATGCCGGCCCCAGGCTGAAGCTGATCGCGAGCTTCGGCGTCGGCACCGATCATATCGACCTGCAGGCGGCGCGCGCGCAGGGAATCATCGTCACCAACACGCCGGGCGTGCTGACCGACGATACCGCCGACATGGCGATGGCGCTGATCCTGTCCGCCCCGCGCCGCCTGGCCGAAGGCGAAGCGCTGGCGCGATCAGGCGCCTGGCTGGGCTGGAGCCCGACATCGATGCTCGGCCACCGCGTGACCGGCAAGAAGCTGGGCATATTGGGGATGGGCCGGATCGGCCAGGCCGTGGCGATGCGCGCGCGCGGCTTCGGCATGCCGATCCATTATCATAACCGCCACCGCCTGCCGGAGGTGGTCGAAAAGGCCGTGGGGGCGACTTACTGGCCCGACCTCGACGAGATGCTGACCGAGATCGACATCTTGTCGATCAACTGCCCGCACACGCCGGAAACGCATCGGATGATCGACGCCGAACGGCTCGCGCTGCTTGGGCCGCGCGCCTATGTCATCAACGTCGCGCGCGGCGAGATCATCGATGAGGATGCGCTGGTCGATGCGCTGCGCGAGCGCACGATCGCGGGCGCGGGGCTCGACGTTTACGCGCATGAACCGCGCATCTCGCCGGCGCTGATCTCGCTCGAGAATGTCGTGCTGTTGCCGCACATGGGATCGGCGACGATCGAGGGGCGCGAAGCGGCGGGCAGCAAGGTGATCGCGAATATCAAGGCCTGGGCCGATGGGCATCGCCCGCCCGATCAGGTGCTGGAAGGCTGGATCTGATTCATCACAACAGCCTCGCCGCGAGGCTGGCGAGGCCTGCCATGGCGACCGTCATGCCGAGAGCAAGCCGCCCGCGGCTGACGAACTGAGCCAGGTCGACCGGGGAGCGGTCGTCGATATAGGTGATGAGCTTTGCCATATCGCAAAGATAGGCTGGCGAAAAAGTTACTCAATCGATTGATCTGACTAAGTGTGGGCGATTTTATCGATCAATCACCCGGCATGGCTTGCCGGCCTGCGAATTGAGGCGTAGCGCCGCCGCGTCATTTGGGGAGTAGCCAACCGCAGATTCTGCGGCATCCCGTCGTCAACATGCTCGGCCGAGAGGCCGTGGCGGCGGGGAACGGATCACCGTTCGGGCAAGACCAATGGCGCCTGACTTCCGCCTTGCCGGGCGGGAGGTCTGGCGCTTTTGGTTCGCAACGCCGCCCGGCCGGAGATTGATATGGACGCCCTGATTACCTCCACCGCCGTCGTCGCGCTGGCCGAGATCGGCGACAAGACGCAGTTGCTCGCTATTCTGCTCGCGACGCGCTTCAAGCGGCCCTGGCCTATCGTCGGAGGCATCTTCGCCGCGACGATCGCCAATCATTTCCTTGCGGCCCTCGTCGGCGCGGAAGCCGCTTCGCTGTTCAGCGGCGCGTGGTTTCGCTATCTCGTCGCCATATCCTTCATCGCCATGGCGATCTGGACGCTGATCCCCGACAAGATCGACGACCTCGAGCAGAAGCCGGCGCGTTTCGGCGCCTTTATGACCACGCTGATCGCCTTCTTCCTTGTCGAGATGGGCGACAAGACGCAGATCGCCACCGTCGCGCTCGCCGCGCGCTACCACGAAGTGCTGCCGGTGATGGCAGGCACGACGATCGGCATGATGATCGCCAACGTGCCCGCGGTGTTCATGGGCGATGCGCTTATCAAGCGCGTGCCGCTGGCCGTGGTGCGCTATATCGCGGCGGCGCTGATGCTGGCTATCGGCCTGTGGCTGCTGGCGGCGACGGCAGGCTGGATCGGGTAAGACGCTTACCCGCTGAGAAGCCGTTCGGGCGAAGCCCGCACAGTCACATTCCCGGGATCAGCGCAGGTTTCCGAGCCATTCCGCGATCATGCGGCGGCCGGCTGAAACCGCGCCGGGGCCGTGGCGTTCATGCTTGTCGTGCATATCCTCGGGCGTCTTGCCGGCCAGCGCGATATAATCGCGGCCATTTTCGACCCAGGCGGCGAAGCGTTCATCCTCGCCCATCTCGGCGTGGCACTGCAGCGCGAGGATGCGATCGCCGCGCCGGAAGGCCTGATGCGGATAAAGCGGCGATGAGGCGAGCAGTTCGGAGCCTTCGGGAAGATCGAACGTATCGCCGTGCCAGTGAAGCACCGGCACGTCCCGAAGATGTCGAAGCGGCGATCCGGCGCCCGCATCCGACAGCGAGACCGGGCTGAAGCCGACTTCCTTGACCGGGCCGGGATAGACGCGCGCGCCCATCGCCGCCGCGATCATCTGGCTGCCCAGGCAGACGCCAAGCGTCGGACCGTCTGCATCTATGCGGGCGCGGAGCTTTTCGATCTGATCGAGGATCCAGGGATGCTCGTCGGTCTCATACACCCCCATCGGACCGCCCATCATCACCAGCAGATCGGGCGTGCGCAGATCAAGATGCGCGAAGATCGGATCGCACACATCGACACGGTCGATGGCATAGCCCGCAGCCTCAATGGGCTGGCGAAAGCCCGCCACGCCTTCATAGGGAACGTGGCGGACGATCAACGCACGCTTCAAATCGATCAGTCCCCGGTCAGAATGCGATCCACAAGCTGCTTCACCGATGGCACGAAGCCATTGGAATAGAAGGGATCGCGCTTGAAGTTGTAGGCGCCGTGGCCGGCGAACATCAGATTGTCCTGGGTCGGGCCGCCATGGGCGATGTCCTGCAGCGTCTTTTGAATGCAGAAGCTGCGCGGGTCGGCGAGACGCCCGGTCGAATTGGTCTCGTTATCCGCCCAGGATGAGAAGGCGCACTGGCTGAGGCAGCCCATGCAATCGGCCTGATCCTTGCGGATCACGTCGCGTTCCTCGGGCGTGACGAAAACCAGCGTGTTATCCGGCGTCTTGAGCGCGGAGGTGAAGCCATGGGCGTCCCATTCGCGCGCGCGCAGCAGATCGCCCCGCGTAACCCAGAAGTTGCGCCCCTTCACCCCGACGTCGAGCTGGAACTGATGATCGCCCGCAGCCTCGCCCGAAAAGGCGATCTGGCGATCCGATCGCGCCTCGAGGTTGCGGAGGAAGGGATTGCGCACCGCCGACGAATAGAAGCCGGTGGGCGAAAAGCGATGGAGAAGGACTTCGCCTTCCTCAATCTCCATAAGCTTGGCCTTCCACTCATCGGGGATAGGGCTTTCCCGGGTGAGCAGCGGACGCGTGCCGAACTGGAAGGCGATCTGGCCAAGCTCGGGATTGTCGATCCAGTCATTCCAGTCGCGCAGATACCAGACGCCCCCGGCCATCACGATCGGCACGCTGTCGGGAATGCCGCCTTCGCGCATGGTGTCGCGCAGCGCCTTGACGCGAGGATAGGGATCCTCGGGCTTCAGCGGATCCTCTGCATTGCTGAGGCCGTTATGCCCGCCGGCAAGCCAGGGATCCTCATAGACCACGGCCGCCAGCCATTCGGACGCCTTGGAATAAGCGCGCTTCCACAGCGCGCGGAAGGCGCGGCCCGAACTGACGATCGGCAGATAGCTGACATTATAGGATGCCGCGATCTCGCTGAGCTTGTAGGGCATGCCCGCGCCGCAGGTGACGCCCGCGACGAGGCCCTTGGTGCGTTCCAGAACGCCGTGGAGCACGCGCTGCGCGCCGCCCATTTCCCACAGCACGTTGATATTGATCGCACCCTTGCCGCCCGCGAGATCGAAGGCGCGCTTCACCTGCTCGACCGCGCCGTCGATCGCATATTGGATAAGCTCTTCGTGGCGTTCGCGCCGGGTGCGCGCGTTATAGACCTGCGGGATGATCTTGCCGGTCGGATCATAGCTGTCGGCGTTGACCGCCGATACCGTACCGATGCCGCCTGCCGCCGCCCATGCGCCCGAACTCATATGGTTCGACACCGCAACGCCCTTGCCGCCCTCGATCAACGGCCAGACTTCACGGCCGCCATAAAGGATCGGCTTCAAACCCTTGAACATTCCTGCTCCCATCTGACCCTGCGCCCCCGCGCAGGCAAAAATCCGCCCCGATATAGCAGGGCGGTGCGCGAAATGGCGTAAAATATTCTACGGCCAGCCCAAGCTTCCCGGGCGGCCGGCGGCGCCGGCATAGAGCGCGGCGTAGGCGCCGATCATATGGCGTTCGTCGAAGCGTTCCCCGGCCGCCGCGCGATTTGCGGCGCCGATCGCCGAGCGTGCGGCGGGATCGTCGATCAGCGCCGCGAGCGCGCCGGCAAGCGACGTGTCGTCGGCGGAATCGACGACGAAGGGATGGTTGGCCGGTGCGAGCATGGCGGCGACATCGCCGACATTGGTCGCCGCGACCGGCAGGCCGGCCGCCATCGCCTCGGCCAACGCGATCGGCGCCTGCTCGCTGAGCGACGCCAACGCGAAAATGTCGAACTGGCCGAGATGACGGATGGGATCGGCGATGAAGCCCGGCAGGTGGACGCGATCGGCGACGCCGAGCCTGCGCGCCTCCGCTTCGATCGCAGGGCGCTCGGAGCCTTCGCCGACGATGACGAGATCAGCGTCGCGGGCGCAGGCAGCGAAGGCGCGGACGAGGCCGGTGAGGTTCTTCACCGGGCGAAGGCCCGCCACTGCGCCGACGACCGGTACGCCCGGCCGGCGGACGAAGCCCGGGAGCGGTGCGGCGGCGACGCGATCGAGCGGCACGCCATTGTCGATCCGTGCGACCCGCGCTGCGGGCTGGCGCCATATGTCGCGGGCAATGTTTTCGAGCCGGTGCGAGGGCACGACCAGCGCCTGCGCCCCTTCCAGAGCAACACGGCGGTAGAGATTGCGGCGGATCATCAGCCGCGCGGCCTCATCGGCGTTGAAGCCGTCCTCATGGTGGATGAGCGGCGGCCCGCCGAACAGCCGGCGGGCCATCACGCCATCGATCGCGCCCCAATTGTAGGTAAGGATGAGATCGAAGCCGGACATGAACGCTGCAAGCGCGCGGAGACGGCGAACCGACGGAGTTCCCGCGAGCGCCGGGGCGTTGTCGGGAAAGGCGACGGCGACGCCCGGCGCGATCGCGTCGCGCGCGCCGAGTTGGCCGGGAACGCCGCTGACGATGCTGTGAACCGCGCGGTCGCCAAAAGCATTCATCAGCCGCACGGCGCGCGCTTCCTTGCCGCCGAGCGCGAAGCTGGAGTGGAGATGGAGGATTCGGAGCGGCCCCACGGGCGCGACGCTAGAGCCCGAAGCGCGCCTTGGGAATATGGGTGATCCGGCAGGCGAGATCGGCCTCGCCAGAAGCCACGATGAAATGATCGCCCGCATCGACAATTCCCGTCGTGAACACGACATCGTCGAGATAGACCAGATCGCGCATCGGCCGGGTCAAAGCCGGGGCGGGTTCGAGCAGCGGCCCCTCGCCCGCCGTCACGACGATCGATGGATCGTCGCGATCGAGCAGCGTCCAGTAAGTGCGGTAGATGCCGACGACGCCCTTCGGCTCGACCCCGTGCCAGAGGGTGAGCCAGCCCTTGTCGGTCAGGACGGGCGGCGCGCCGCCGCCCATCCGCGCGGTGGCGACCGTGCCCGAACGAGGGCGGAGGCCGGGGCGCTCGTCAGGCTTCCAGTGGAGCGCATCGGGCGAGCTGGCCAGATTGATCGACGGGCCGGCGCGCCATTCGCTGCCTGGCGGATAGGCGAAGTAGAGATCGCCGAGCGGGCGGGTCTGCGCCTTGTAGGCACCGCCGACCAGCCCCTCGAAGATCAGCATATCCTTGTTCTGATGATCGAGGACGATGCCTTCGAGCTTCCAGTCCCGCGCGTCGGCCGAGCTGTAGAGGATCGTCGAATGGCGTTCCGGGCTGACGGCGCAGGCGGTCATCAGCCAGCGATCGCCGACGCGGCTGATCCGCGCATCCTCGATCCCGTAGCATTGCCATGAGGCCGCGGGCGTGATCGCGCGATCATAATGGACGGCCTCTACATGGCGGCCGTCGGGCGAGAGCTCGACGGGAAGCAGCCAGGAAAGCGAGGTGAGCGCCATGACCTTCCAGCCGCCGTCCGGAAGCATGAACTTGCGCGGATCGCTGGTGTCGGCCTGTTCGAGCGGCCAGGCGTCGAGGCGATAGTCGCCGCCGTCCCAGCGGATCGCATGGACATGGTCGTCGCGGATCGGATGGCGGAGCGCCTCGGCGACGCGGACCATGAGGAGCAGATTGCCGCCGGGCAGGCGCGTCAGCCCGGGATTGAAGGCGCCGAGCACATAGGTCTCGGCGTCGATGCGCCCGGCGAGCGGCGAGCGGGCGAGATCGACGTCGCGCGGATCGAAGATGATGCGGTCGTCGGGAAAGCGGGGCATGACCGGATCAATCCTGCTGGCTTGTCAGGGTTCCATCGCGATTCTGGTGAGGAGGCGATCGATGGCGGCGATGGATTCAGGTTCGTCGAGGGTCGGCGGATGGCCGACATCGGGGATCGTTACGGCCTCGGCGCGCGGGAGGCGCGCGGCCATCCTGTCGAGCGTGGCGGCGCTCAGCACGTCGGACAGCGCGCCGCGCAGCAGCAGCCCCGGCACGTCGGCGAGGCGATCGAGCGTCGGCCACAGGTCGATCGCCCCCTCTCCGCCCGGCGCGCGCAGCGGATCGGCGATTTTCTGGTCATAATCGAGGACGATGCGGCCGGCGCTGTTCACGCGGTAGAGGCGCTTGGCCATGCGCAGCCAATCCTCAAGCTCGTAGCGGGGATAGATGCCGGCATTGGCCTCCGCCACCGCGCGCGCGGCGTGGAGCCAGGTGGGGAAGCTGCCGCCCCGCCCGACGCTGATCCTGATCCGCGCCAGGCCGGCTGATTCGAGTTCGGGACCGACATCGTTGAGCAGGAAGCCGGCGATGCGTTCGCGCGCGGTGCCGGAGAGCATCATCGTCACCAGTCCGCCCAGCGAGGTGCCGAACGCGACGAAGCTGTCGATCGCCAGTTCCGCCAGCAGCGCCTCGACATCCTGCACATAGACGAGCGGAGCGTAGCTCATCGGATCCTTGGCGTAGGCGCTGTCGCCGCGCCCGCGCAGATCGAGCGCGAGAACGCGCCATTCGCCGGAAATCCGATCGGCCAGCGCCTCATGGTCGCGCGCGTTGCGCGTGAGGCCGGCCATGCAGATCACCGGCGGCTTGTCGCTGCGCCCCGGATAGTCGCGATAGTGCAGGCGCAGCCCGTCCTTCGACCACCAGTAACCGTCGACGAAATCGGCCATGCTTGCGTCCCTTGCCAAGGCACCCCCATATCACCGCATGGCCCCCGCCCCGCAAGCATATCGCCCCGACCCCGCAATAGTTTCCCTCGGCGAGACGATCGCGACACCGGTCGAACCGGCGCGCTTCCCCGCGCTCACGCTGCGCTACCGCAATGATCGAGCCGCCGCCGAAGTGGGGCTGGACGGACTCAGCGACGCCGAATGGATCGCGCATTTCGGGCGTTTCGAGCCGCTCGACGACAATCTCGCGCAACCGCTCGCGCTCAAATATCATGGCCACCAGTTCCGATCCTACAATCCCGAGATCGGCGACGGGCGCGGTTTCCTGTTCGCGCAGATGCGCGACCGGCAGGGCCGGCTGATGGACCTCGGCACCAAGGGATCGGGGCGGACGCCCTATAGCCGCTTCGGCGACGGGCGGCTGACGCTGAAAGGCGGGGTGCGCGAGATACTCGCGACCGAGATGCTAGAGGCGCTGGGCGTCGCGACCTCGCGCAGCTTTTCGCTGATCGAGACGGGCGAGCAGCTCGATCGCAACGATGAGCCTTCGCCGACGCGCGCGGCGGTGCTGGTGCGCTTCAGCCACGGCCATATCCGCATCGGCAGTTTCCAGCGGCTTGCCTATGAGCGCGACGAAGAGGCGCTGAAGCGGCTGACCGACTATGCGCTCGCCACCTATTTCAGCGAGACGCCGGGCGATGACGCCCCGGCCCGGCTGCTCGGCCAAGTCGTGCGGCGCACGGCGCGGCTGGCGGCGAGCTACATGGCCGCAGGCTTCGTCCATGGCGTGCTCAACAGCGACAATATCAACATAACCGGCGAAAGCTTCGATTATGGGCCATGGCGGTTCGCGCCAAGCTTCGATCCAGGCTTTACCGCCGCCTATTTCGACCATCAGGGCCTCTATGCCTTCGGGCGACAGGCCGAGGCGATCCAGTGGGATGTGATGCAGCTCGCCATAGCGCTCCGCCTCGTCAGTGAGAGCGATCCGCTGGTCGCGGCGCTCGAAACCTTTCCCGCCGCCTACCGCGCGGCGCTGGCCGAACGTTTCTGCTGGCGTCTTGGCGTCAGGCAGCGCTGCGCGGAAGAGGATATCGCGTTGATCCAGGCTATGGAGCAGGCGCTGATCGACAGCCAGGCGGGGCTGGATCGCTTCTTCTTCGACTGGTCGGGCGGATCGCCGCGCCCATCGCCGGCGGGCGAAACCTACGCCTCGGCCGCCTTCGCGCCCTTCCGCACCGCGATTGCAGCCTATGAGCCGGCGCGCGCGCTCGATCACGCCTATTGGTCGGGCGAGCCCTGCTCTATGCTGATCGACGAGGTCGAGGCGATCTGGGACCGCATCGCGCAGGAGGACGACTGGTCGCCGCTTTACGCCAAGGTCAGGGCGATTCGCGCTATGGGTGAGGCATTGACCCCGGCCGGCAAATGATGCTGGGAACGGGGCGATAGGGAAATTGGTAAACTGGATGTCCACCGAGATCATTTCGACCGAGCCCGCGACCGGCGCCGAATTGTGGCGCGGCGCGATCAGCGACGTCGACGCCGAAATCGCGACCGCGCGCGCCGCCTGGGCGGGCTGGGCCTCGCGCCCGCTGTCCTACCGCACCGAAACGCTGCGCCGTTTC
This sequence comes from Sphingomonas sanxanigenens, assembly GCA_003240855.1. GTDB lineage: Bacteria > Pseudomonadota > Alphaproteobacteria > Sphingomonadales > Sphingomonadaceae > Sphingomonas_L > Sphingomonas_L sanxanigenens_A. The sequence goes on along the minus strand of QFNN01000023.1, from coordinate 21,101 downwards.
GCCAATGTCGTGCGCGGGCGACAGGAAGCGCTGGCCGACCTGATCGCGCGCGAGACCGGCAAACCGCTGTGGGAAGCGCGCACCGAAGTCGACGCCGTCATCAACAAGGTCGACATATCGGTGAGTGCCTATGCCGAGCGCACCGCGCAACGCAGGCTGGAAGGCGCGATGGGCGCGCGCAACGCGCTGCGCCACAAGCCGCACGGCGTGCTGGGCGTGCTCGGCCCCTATAATTTCCCCGCGCACCTGCCCAACGGGCACATCGTCCCCGCGCTGCTGGCCGGCAATGCCGTGGTGTTCAAGCCTTCGGAAAAGACGCCGGCGACGGGGGCGATGCTGGTCGACTGCTATCATGCCGCAGGCGTGCCGGCGGATGTGGTGCGCCTCGTCATCGGCGGCGCCGGCGAAGGCAAGGCGCTGGCCGCGCATGACGGGATAGACGGGCTGCTGTTCACCGGATCGGCGCGGACGGGGATCGCGCTCAACCGGCTTTACGCCGATACGCCGGGCAAGATGCTCGCGCTTGAAATGGGCGGCAACAATCCGCTGGTCGTCTGGGATTCGCCCGACATCGCTTCCGCAGCGGTGATCGCCGTCCAGTCGGCCTTCATGACCGCCGGCCAGCGCTGCACCGCCGCGCGCCGGCTGATCGTGCAGGACGGCAGGCACGAAGCGCTGATCGAGGAGATCGTCCGCCTTGTCGATCGCCTGATCGTCGGCGAGCCGCACAGCGACCCCGCCCCGTTCCTTGGCCCGGTGATCGACAATCAGGCCGCCGACCATCTGTCGGAAGCCTTTCTCGACCTGATGATGAAGGGCGGCAAGCCGATCAAGCATCTCGAACGCCCGATCGAGGGGCGGCCCTTCGTCAAGCCGGCGATGATCGACGTCACCGGCGTCGCCGACCGGCCCGACGAGGAAATGTTCGGCCCGATCCTGCAGATCGTCCGCGTTCCCGATTTCGAGGCCGCGATCGCCGAGGCGAACAATACGCGCTACGGGCTGAGCGCGGCGCTGGTCGGCGGCGCGCCGCAGCTTTACGACCAGTTCTGGGCCAATATCCGCGCGGGCATCGTCAACTGGAACAAGCCCACCAACGGCGCATCGTCAGCAGCTCCTTTCGGCGGGATCGGGCTGAGTGGCAATCATCGCCCGAGCGCATATTATGCTGCGGATTATTGCGCCTATCCCGTCGCATCGTCCGAAGCCGAGCAGCCGCGCGCGACGCTGGGCATCGGATTGCGCGACGCTTAAATCGTCATTGCGAGCGCAGCGAAGCAATCCAGGGCGATGTTTGACGCCGGACTGGATTGCTTCGCTGCGCTCGCAATGACGGAGAATGTTCTCCGTTCGGCGGAGAGAAGGTTCGCATATCTCTTCCATATCGGTCGAGAAAAGCAGAACTAGCCGCCCGGCAAACAAATCGCCTTTGTGCTTTGCGGCGAGGCGTATCATCTGCCCGGCCATGACTGGTCATGTTTTTCTTGTCGGCGCTGGCCCGGGCGATCCCGATCTGTTGACGCTTCGCGCCGCCCGGCTGATCGCCGAGGCCGATCTTGTCGTGCATGACGGGCTTGTCGATCGGCGCATTCTGGCGCTGACCGACGCCCGGCTAATATCCTGCGCCAAGGCGCGCAGCCGCCATACGATGAAGCAGGAAGCGATCAACGACCTGATCGTCGCCGAGGCGCTGGCGGGCAAGCGCGTGGTCCGGCTGAAAGGCGGCGATCCCTTCATCTTCGGGCGCGGCGGCGAGGAAGTCGACGCCTGCCGCAAGGCGGGCGTGCCCGTCGAGGTCGTGCCGGGCATTTCGGCTGCGATCGGCTGCGCTGCGCAGGCGCTGCTCCCCCTCACCCACCGCGAGGCGGCGAGCGCGGTCAGCTTCGTCGCCGGGCAGTGCAAGGGGCTGAGCGAGCAGGACTGGTCCGGCCTTGCCGGGCGCGGCCGCACCCTCGTCATCTACATGGGCGTGACCAACGCAGGGGCGATCGCCGACAAGCTGATGATGGACGGCGTTTCGCCTGACATGCCGGTGGCGGTGCTCGAAAAGGGCGGCCGCCCCGATTTCCGCGCGATCCGCACATTGCTCGCCGATCTGGGCGGGATGGTGGCGCGCGAGGGCGTGGCCAGCCCGGCGGTGATCGTCGTCGGCGAAGTCGCGGCGCGCGCCGAAGCCGTCAACAGGCTGCAGGGCTTTGCGGAGCAGGCGGAGGCGATAGCGTGAAGCTGCTGACCGGAAACGACCTCAAGACGGGCGCGGTGACGTGGTGGACGGGCTATGACTGGTCGGTGCATGTCGAGGACGCCGTCGATGTCGGCGATCAGGGCGAGCCGATCCTGGCGCGCGAAGTGGCGCTGCGCCGGGTCAACGTCCCCTACATCATCGACGCCGAGGCGACGCCCGAAGGCCCCCGCCCCGCGCATATCAAGGACCGCATCCGCGCGCTCGGCCCCACCGTGCGCCCCGACCTGACTCTCAAGCCCGCCGACCCCAAGGCCGGCGACTGGGTGATCTGATGTACCGTTACGACACTTACGACCAGGCGATCGTCGACGCGCGCGTCGAGGAGTTCCGCGATCAGGCGCGCCGGCGCATCGCGGGCGAGCTGACCGAGGACCAGTTCAAGCCGCTCAGGCTGATGAACGGCCTCTATCTGCAGTTGCACGCCTATATGCTGCGCGTCGCCGTGCCCTACGGCACGCTCGACGGGCGGCAGATGCGGATGCTGGCGCATATCGCGCGCAAATATGATCGCGGCTACGGCCATTTCACCACGCGGCAGAACATCCAGTATAACTGGATCAGGCTGGAGGACGCGGCCGACATTCTCGCCGAGCTGGCGACCGTCGAGATGCACGCCATCCAGACGAGCGGCAACTGCATCCGCAACATCAGTTCGGACCAGTTCGCCGGCGCGGCGGCCGACGAAGTGACCGACCCGCGCCCCTGGGCCGAATTGCTGCGGCAATGGTCGACCTTCCACCCCGAGTTCAGCTACCTGCCGCGCAAGTTCAAGATCGCGGTGATCGCAAGCGACACCGACCGCGCGGCGATGCGGCTGCACGACATCGGCATCCAGATCGTGCGCAATGCCGAAGGGGCGCTGGGCGGCCGCATCTTCGTCGGCGGCGGCATGGGGCGGACCCCGATGATCGCCCCCGAGATCAAGCCGTTCGTGCCCGCTGAGGATCTGCTCAGCTATCTCGAGGCGTGCCTGCGCGTTTACAACCGCTACGGGCGGCGCGACAATATCTACAAGGCGCGGATCAAGATCCTGATCCACGAGATCGGCGCGGACGCCTATCGCCGCCAGGTCGAGGACGAGTTCGCCCATGTAAAGACGCTGGGGCTCGATCCGCCGGCGGCCGAGCTGGAGCGCATCAAGGCTTTCTTCGCGCCCCCCGCCTTCGAGCAGGGGCTGAGCGATACGATCGACCGCAGCGATCCCGATTTCGCGCTGTGGGTGGACCAGAATGTCTCGGCGCACCGCCAGCCGGGCTATGCAGTGGTGACGATCAGCCTGAAGCCGGTGGGCGGCATCCCCGGCGACGCATCGGCCGACCAGATCGACCTGATGGCGGACCTGGCGGAGCGCTATGGCTTTAACGAGCTGCGCGTCACCCATGCGCAGAACATCGTGCTGCCGCATGTCGCCAAGCGCGACCTTCCCGCGCTGTGGCGGGCGCTCGACGGCGCGGGGCTGGCGACGGCCAACCTCGACCTGATCAGCGACATCATCGCCTGCCCGGGGCTGGATTATTGCAGCCTCGCCAATGCGCGGTCGATCCCGGTCGCGCAGAAGATCGCCGCGCGCTTCGCCGATCCCGACCGCCAGCGCGATCTGGGCGAGCTGAAGCTGAAAATCAGCGGCTGCATTAACGCCTGCGGCCACCACCATGCCGGGCATATCGGCATTCTCGGCGTCGACCGCAAAGGCACGGAGAATTACCAGCTTCTGCTCGGCGGATCGGGCGCGGAGGATGTGAGCCTGGGCAAGATCACCGGGCCGGGCTTCGACGAGGACGGCGTGGTCGACGCGATCGAGCGCGTCACCGATCGCTACAAGGCGCTGCGCGAGAATGGCGAGCGCTTCGTCGACACCTATCGCCGCGTCGGCATGGAGCCGTTCAAGGAGGCGATCTATGGCTGATCCGCTGCGTTTCCGCGACGACGAGGCGCTGGAGGAAGTCACCGTGACGCTCGACGCCTTCCTCGGCCAGTCGAACGCGACCGCGGTGCGGATCGAGCCGGGCGACGACGCCCGCGCGCTGCTGCCGCACATCGACCGGCTGCGGCTGATCGAGGTCGCCTTCCCCAGCTTTCGCGACGGGCGGGGCTATTCCTCGGCGCAGATCCTGCGCGAGGCCGGCTATACGGGCGAACTGCGGGCGCAGGGCGATGTGCTGGTCGACCAGCTTGCCCATATGCGGCGCTGCGGCTTCGACAGCTTCGCACCCGAGGCGCCGATCGACGCGAAGGTCGCCGAGGCGTCGCTCGCGCGGTACGACGCGGTCTATCAGGGCGCGGCTGACGGGCGAGCCCCGGTGTGGAAGCTGCGCCATGGGTGAGGCCGTGCGCAAGCTGGACATGATCGATGTCGCGCCGGCCTTCGGACAGGCCGACGCCGACCGGCTCAACGCGCGTTTCGCCGGCGTCGATACCGCGAAAATGCTGGGCGAGCTGCTGACCGGCGAACTCAGGGGACGGATCGCGCTGGTCTCGTCCTTCGGCGCGGAATCGGCGGTGCTGCTCCACCTCGTCGCGCAGGTGGACAAGGAAGTGCCGCTGATCTTCGTCAACACACAGAAGATCTTCGGCGAGACGCTGGCCTATCGCGACGAACTGGCCGAGCGGCTGGGCTATATCGACCTGCGCGTCTATCGCCCCGATCCGCGCATCCTGGCGGCGCGCGACGAGACCGGGCTGCGCTGGTCCTATGACCCCGACGGCTGCTGCGACATCCGTAAGGTCGAGCCGCTGCGGCGCGCGCTTTCGCCTTTCGACGCCTGGATTTCAGGGCGCAAGGGCTTTCAGGGCAAGACGCGGACCGCGCTGTCGCGCTTCGAGATCGACGAGGGGCGGCTGAAGCTCAACCCGCTCGCCGACTGGTCGAAGCCCGAGCTGGACGCCTATTTCGAGGCGCACAAGCTGCCGCGCCATCCGCTGGAGGCCGATGGCTATCCGTCGATCGGCTGCGCCCCCTGCACGAGCAAGGTGCGCCCGGGCGAGGACCCGCGCGCGGGCCGCTGGCGCGGGTGGGACAAGGTGGAATGCGGCATCCACACCCCCGGAAGCGAGCCGGACGAACCAGTTTTCTGAGGGCGCGCCAGCCCTGTCATTGCGAGCGTAGCGACGCAATCCAGAAGGCGTCCGGCATCGTCTGGATTGCTTCGTCGCTGCGCTCCTCGCAATGACGGCGAGGGCGACATGGCGCGAGTCAGCGCGTCTGCGCGGGCAGGTAAGTCTCGTCGATATAGTCGCTGAAGCGCGTGATCTTGGCGTCGAAGCGCATCTTGACCTTGCCGGTCGCGCCGTGGCGCTGCTTGGCGACGATCATCTCGGCTACGCCGAACACCCGCTCCATATCCTGCGCCCAGCGCGCGTGATCGTCGAAGATCTTGGCGTCGTCGCCTTCGATCGGGCGCTTGGGTTCGTGCGCGGCGACATAATATTCCTCGCGATAGACGAAGAACACCATATCCGCGTCCTGCTCGATCGAGCCGGATTCGCGAAGATCGGAAAGCTGGGGGCGCTTGTCCTCGCGCTGTTCGACCTGGCGGCTGAGCTGCGAAAGCGCGATGACGGGAACGTTCAGTTCCTTCGCCAGCGTCTTGAGGCCGCGGCTGATCTCCGAGATTTCCTGCACGCGATTGTCGCCGCCCCCGCGCCCCGAGCCCTGCAGAAGCTGGAGATAGTCGACGATGATGAGCCCGATGCCGTGGCGGCGCTTGAGCCGGCGCGCGCGGGTGCGCAGCGCGGCGATCGTCAGGCCCGGCGTATCATCGATGAACAGCGGCAGGTTCTGCAGTTCGGCTGACGCGCGGGCGAGGTTGCGGAAATCCTGCTGGCTGATCTTGCCCATGCGCAGCGCCTCGCCACTGATCCCGCTGCTTTCGGCGAGCACGCGCGTAGCGAGCTGATCGGCCGACATTTCGAGGCTGAAAAAGGCGACCTTGGCCCCGATCGACTTCGCCTCGTCGATCCCGTCCTCGATATCGCGGACGAAGCGCTGGGCGGCGTTATAGGCGATGTTGGTGGCGAGCGAGGTCTTGCCCATGCCCGGACGCCCGGCGAGGATGATAAGATCCGAATTGTGAAGGCCGCCGATCTTGGCGTTGATGCCGTCGATGCCCGTGGTGATGCCCGACAGGCCGCCGCCGGCGTTGAGCGCCTTTTCCGCGACCGAGACCGCCGCCGTCGCCGCCTGCGCGAAGCTCTTCACGCCGCCGCTCTCGCCCCCGCCGCCTTCGGCGACCTTGTAGAGTTCGACCTCGGCCTGTTCGATCTGGCTTTTGGGATCGACCGATTCGGACGTGTCGAGCGCGCTTTCAACCATCGTCCGTCCGACGCCGACCAGCGCGCGGAGCAGCGCCAGATCATAGACCTGATCGGCGAAATCGCGCGCGCCGATGAGCGCCGCGCCGCTGCCGGTGAGCTGCGCCAGATAGGCCGGGCCGCCCAGCTCGCGCATCGCCTCGTCGCCCTCGAACATGGGCTTCAGCGTCACCGGATTGGCGACCATGTTGCGATCGAGCAGCTTGAGGATCGCTTCGTAGATGCGGCCGTGAATTGGCTCGAAAAAATGTTCGGGCTTCAGTTTGAGCTGAACGTCCTCCGCCAGGCGATTGTCGATCATCAAAGCGCCGAGCAGCGCGGCTTCCGCCTCGATATTCTGGGGCAGACTGCGGCTTTCGCCCTCTGCGGGCGGCACGATCGACAGGATATTGGCCATCCCTCCCTTGTCGCGCGCCCGGCGAGTCACGGCAAGCGAAGATGGCGGGCGGGCGAGGATGAAATCGTGGACTTGTCTGTGGATCATCTGTGAGGCGTTGTGGATAAGCCGCGAACCCTTTGCAGCGCGCTGCTTTCCCCATTAAGGCGCGCTCATGGGCGATCCGCGCATCATCGATATCGAACTGGACGAGCGCACGATCCTGTGGCGCAGCGCCGATATCGAGCAGGAACGGCGGATCGCGATCTTCGACCTGATCGAAGGCAATCATTTCCGCCCCTTGCGCGAGCATCCCGACGGCTATGCCGGCCCCTACCGGCTGAAGCTCAGCGTCGAGGAAGGGCGCCTGGTGATCGCGCTGGCGCGCGAGGACGGAACGCCGCTGGAAATGCTGATCCTTTCGCTCGGGCGCTTCCGCCGCCCGATCAAGGATTATTTCGCGATCTGCGATTCCTATTATCAGGCGATCCGCCAGGCGACGGCGCAGCAGATCGAGACGATCGACATGGCGCGGCGCGGCATCCACAATGACGCAGCCCAGCTTCTGATCGAGCGGCTCGACGGCAAGATCGAAGTGGATTTCGACACGGCGCGGCGGCTGTTCACGCTGATCTGCGTGCTGCATATCAAGAACTGAGGATTGGCTGCGCCGGGCCGCATGGATCGGGCGCAGTCGCGATACCGCCCCGCGATCGCGCCTGGGGCGAACGGAGACCCGATGGACGCCAAGGACCTGATCGCCGCCGCACGCGACGCCGCACGCAACGCGCACGCCCCCTATTCGCGCTTCGGCGTCGGCGCCGCGCTGCTGCTGGCCGACGGCGCGATCGTGACAGGGACCAATTTCGAGAATGCGAGCTATGGCCTGTCGCTCTGCGCGGAAACGGTCGCGCTGGCCGCCGCCAATGCGCAGGGCCGGCTGCGCGACGTGGTGGCGGTGGGCGTGACTGGCGGGATGATCGGCCCCGACGGGACGATCGCGGGATCGGCCACGGTCAGCCCGTGCGGGCGGTGCCGCCAGATGCTCAACGAAGCGGCGCAGATGGGCGGGCGCGACATCGTCGTCCATTGCGCAGGGGCCGAGGGCGACGCGATCGCGACCTATCGCCTGTCAGACCTTTTGCCCCATGCGTTCGGCCCGGCCGATCTGGGCCTTGCCCCCGCCCCGCACTCTGGGGAATAGCTGCTTCCCATGGCCATACTTTCCGACCGCTGGATTCGCGAGCAGGCGATCAACACCGGCATGATCGAGCCCTTCGTCGAAAGCCAGAAGCGCGACGGCTGCATCAGCTACGGCCTCAGCTCCTACGGCTATGACGCGCGCGTTTCCGATGAGTTCAAGATCTTCACCAATGTCGACAGCGCAGTGGTCGACCCCAAGGATTTCGCGGCCAACAGCTTCGTCGACCGCAAGACCGACGTGTGCGTGATCCCGCCCAACAGCTTCGCGCTCGCCCGCACCGTGGAATATTTCCGCGTGCCGCGCGACGTGCTGGTGATCTGCCTCGGCAAATCGACCTATGCGCGCTGCGGGATCATCGTGAACGTGACCCCGCTTGAGCCGGGCTGGGAAGGCCATGTGACGCTGGAGTTTTCCAACACCACGCCGCTGCCCGCCAGGATCTACGCCAACGAAGGCGCCTGCCAGTTCCTGTTCCTGCAGGGCAATGAGCCGTGCGAGGTCAGCTATGCCGATCGCGCGGGCAAATATATGGGGCAGCAGGGCGTCACGCTCCCACGCCTCTGAAAGCGCTGGACTGCGGCGACCCAGGCGCGCACCCTTCCACGGTCAGTGACCTGGAAGGAGACCGGGCTTGAAGGCCGCCATCCCCCTTATCGCCGCATTCGGACTCGTGGGCTGCATGGACGCCGGCGGGCCGCCGCCCCGGCCCTTTCCCGGGCAAGGCTTCCTGTCGGGCGCCGTGACTTATCGCGAGCGCATGGCCTTGCCGCCCGGTGCGACGGTGGAGGTCAGCATCATCGACGCCTCGCGCGCCGATGCGCGGGCGCGGACCGTGGCCGTCACGCGCTTCTCGACTCGTGGCCGTCAGCCGCCGATCGCTTACAGCCTGCGCTATCGCGGCTTCAGCCCCGACTGGCAGGTGCGCGCGACGATCAAGGATCGCGGGCGGCTGATCTTCACCACCGACACGGTCCAGCGCATTCCGCCGGGCGGCAAGCTGGACCTGTGGCTGGTGCGCGCGGGGGGCTGACCCACCGCCTTCGACGTCATTGCGAGCGGAGCGAAGCAATCCAGGCCGTGACGGGCGCCTGCTGGATTGCTTCGTCGCTACGCGCCTCGCAATGACGAGGGCAGGCCCTAGAGCGCGCCGTGGCAGTGCTTGTACTTCTGGCCCGAGCCGCAGGGGCAAGGCTGGTTGCGGCCGACGCGGCCGACCCATTCGGCGGGATCGCTGCCGAAATCGTCGGGCATCGCCGGCTGCGCGATCTGCAACGGCGGCAGGCGCGTGGTGATGAAGCCCGAGCCGGCGTCGATGTCGTTGGTGTTGTCGTCGCCCGTCAGCGGATCGAAATGCGTGGTGAAGATGTCTGGCATCTCCGGCAGCGGCGGGGGCGCCATGAATTGCGCATTGGCGACGACGCGCGTCACATCCTCGCGGATCGCCTCGAGCATGCGCTCGAACAGCGCGAAGGCTTCCTGCTTATATTCGTTGATCGGCGTCTTTTGCGCATAGGCGCGCAGGTGGATGACCTGGCGCAGCGCATCGAGCGTCGACAGATGCTCCTTCCAGTGATGGTCGAGATTCTGAAGCAGGATGCTCTTTTCGACCTGGAGCCATGTGTCGGGATCGAGTGAGTCGGCCTTTTCCCGGATGAGCGCATCGGCGGCGGCGGACAGGCGCTCGTCGAGGATTTCGGGCGAGACCTGATCTTCCCGGACCCAATCCTCGATCGCGACGTCGATGCCCAGAATGTTCTTCGCGCGCTGCTTGAGGCCGGCCACGTCCCATTGTTCGGGATAGCTGTTGGGCGGGCACGCCGCGCCGACCAGCGCATTGACCGTTTCGGTCCGCATGTCGGCGACGACATCGTCGATTATGTCGGCATCCATGATGTCGGCGCGCTGCTCGTAGATCACCTTGCGCTGATCGTTCATCACGTCGTCATATTCGACGACCTGTTTGCGGATGTCGTAGTTGCGCGCCTCGACCTTCTTCTGCGCGGTCTCGATCGCCTTCGACAGCCAGCGCGAGCCGATCGCCTCGCCGTCCGCCAGATTCTTGTTCATCATCTTGGCGAACATCGTGTCCGGCCCGAAGATGCGCAGCAGATCGTCGTCGAGCGACAGATAGAAGCGGCTGAGGCCGGGATCGCCCTGCCGGCCGGAGCGGCCGCGAAGCTGATTGTCGATGCGGCGGCTTTCGTGACGCTCCGTGCCCAGGACGAAGAGGCCGCCGGCGGCCTTCACCTGGTTGCGCTCGGCCTCGACCTCGGCCTTGATCCGCTCGATCGCGGCATCGCGCTCCGGCCCTTCGGGCATGTCGCGAAGCTCGTCGGAGACGCGGAACTCGACATTGCCGCCAAGCTGGATGTCCGTGCCGCGACCCGCCATGTTGGTGGCGATCGTCACCGCGCCGAGCCGGCCTGCCTGCGCCACGATATGCGCTTCCTTCTCGTGGAAGCGGGCGTTGAGCACTTCGTGGCGGACGTTGAGCTGGCGCAGGAACTGCGACAGAAGCTCGGACTTCTCGATCGACACGGTGCCGACCAGCACGGGCTGGCCCTTGGCCGAATGTTCCTCGATCGATTTGGCGATCGCGGCGAACTTGTCGTTGATATTCTTGTAGAACTGGTCCTCCTCATCCACGCGCTGCACGGGCAGGTTGGTGGGGATGGTGACCACGTTCATCTTGTAGATGTCGAAAAACTCCGCCGCCTCGGTCGCGGCGGTGCCGGTCATGCCGCCGAGCTTGGGATACATGCGGAAATAATTCTGGAAGGTGATCGAGGCGAGCGTCTGGTTCTCCGGCTCGATGTTCACCATTTCCTTGGCCTCGACCGCCTGGTGCAGGCCGTCCGACCAGCGGCGGCCGTCCATCATGCGGCCAGTAAACTCGTCGATGATGACGACCTTGCCGTCCTTCACGATATAATCGATGTCGCGCTTGAACATCACATTGGCGCGCAGCGCCTGATTGAGGTGGTGGACCACCTGCGTATTCTCGAAATCGTAGAGATTGGCGCCTTCGAGCAGGCCGGCGCCTTCGAGCAGGCGCTCCGCCTTTTCGGTGCCGTCCTCGGTCAGCGTCACGCTCCGCTGCTTCTCGTCCACTTCATAGTCGACGGGGACGAGCTGCTTCACGATCGCATCGACCTGTTTGTACAGTTCGGACTTGTCGTCGGTCGGGCCGGAGATGATCAGCGGCGTGCGCGCCTCGTCGATCAGGATCGAATCGACCTCGTCGACGATCGCGTAGGCGAACGGGCGCTGCACCATCTGGGCGCGATCATATTTCATATTGTCGCGCAGATAATCGAAGCCGAACTCGTTGTTCGTGCCGTAGGTGATGTCCGCGGCATAGGCGGCGCGGCGCTGATCGTCGGTGAGGTTGGGGACGATCACCCCCGTGGTAAGGCCGAGGAAGCGGTAAACCTGGCCCATCCAGTCGGCGTCGCGGCGGGCGAGATAGTCGTTCACGGTGACGACATGGACGCCGGTGCCGGGCAGCGCATTGAGATAGGTGGCGAGCGTGGCGACCAGCGTCTTGCCTTCGCCCGTGCGCATCTCGGCGATCTCGCCGCGGTGGAGGACGATGCCGCCGATCATCTGGACGTCATAATGGCGCTGGCCGAGCACGCGCTTCGCCGCCTCGCGCACCGTGGCGAAAGCTTCGGGCAGGAGGCTGTCGAGCTTCTCGCCGTTCGCGAGGCGCTCGCGGAACAGCACCGTCTGGTTGATAAGCTGCGCATCGTCCATCGCCGAGAGGGTTGGCTCGAAGCCGGCGATCTTGCTGACGATCGAATTGAGCGATTTGACGTAACGGTCGTTGGACGAACCGAAAATGACCTTGGCAATGCCGCCGAGCATGGGATTTTCCTGAAATTATGGTTGCGCGCCCGAATGGCGGGCGCCGGATATTGGGTCAGCCTTTCCGGCGCGCGGCCGGGCGGAGAAGCGCGATCCTATTCGCGGCGACGGCCGGCGAAGATCGGTTCGGCGGACGCGAGGACGAGCCCGCGCGCCTCGCCCATCGCGGCAAGCGCTGCGAGCGTGGGCAGGCCCTGCGTGGGCCGTGCGGTGACGAGCGTGACGACCTGTTCGGCAACGGCTGCGGCCTGTTGCCCAGCCGCGACCTGCTGCGCCGGCGCCTCGACCGCGCGCACGCTGGAAATCGCGCCGGTCAGCGCGCTCAGCAGGGCGGAGAGGAAAAGCAGCATGTTCATCGTCGCCCCGCATTTAATCATGCCGCCCCGCCGCGTCTATCCCTCGCGCCGGCAAAGATCGTGAACGGACAAGGCGCGCGGATTTACGCCCAATTATTTTGCGCAAGCGACGCGGGAAACAGCTATAGCGCCGCGCATGTCGACCAGCACCTCGCCCCTCGCCCGCCCTTTCCCCGCCCTGCCCGCCATCGACGGCGTGACCGCGCATGTGGCGCGGGCGCACTACAAGACGTGGGACCGATGCGACCTGACTTATGTCACGCTCGCCCCCGGCACGGCCGTGGCCGGCGTACTGACGCGCAGCGCCTGCCCCTCCCCCGAGGTCGAATGGTGCCGCCAGGCGCTGGTGCTTGGACGCGCGCGCGCGCTGGTGGTCAACGCGGGCAACAGCAACGCCTTCACCGGGCATCGCGGACGCGCGGCCGTCGAGGCGATCGCGGCGCGCACGGCGGCGCACCTTCGCTGCGAACCTTCCGACATCTTCGTCGCCTCGACAGGCGTGATCGGCGTGCCGCTGCCCATCGACAAGGCCGAGGCCGGGCTGGATGCGGCCTTCGCTGCGCCGGCCTGCGGCTGGGAAGATGCGGCGGCGACGATCATGACCACGGACACCTTCGCCAAGGGGGCGACCGCAACCGCGATCGTCGGCGGCAAGACGGTCACGATCGCGGGGATCATCAAGGGTTCGGGGATGATCGCGCCCGATATGGCGACGATGCTGGGCTTCATCTTCACTGATGCGGCGGTGGAGCCGGGCTTCCTCCAGCACATGCTGGCCGCCGCGAACCGGCGCAGCTTCTCGTGCATCACGGTCGACGGCGACACCTCGACGTCGGACACTGTGCTGGCCTTCGCGACGGGCAAGGCAGGCAACAGCTCCCTGGCCTCGCATGACGATGCCGGGGCGGACGCCTTCGCCGCCGCGCTTGGGCAGGTTTGCCTTGAGCTCGCCCAGCTTGTCGTGCGCGACGGCGAAGGAGCGAGCAAGTTCATCGAGATCGCCGTCACCGGTGCGGCGTCGGACGGCAGCGCGCACCGCGTCGCCATGTCGATCGCCAACTCGCCGCTGGTAAAGACCGCGATCGCTGGCGAGGACGCCAATTGGGGTCGCGTGGTGATGGCGGTGGGCAAGGCCGGCGAGCCGGCGGACCGCGACCGCCTGTCGATCCGCTTCGGCGCGACGCAGGTGGCGCGCGACGGACTTGCGGTCGAGGGCTATGACGAAGCGCCGGTGGCGGCGCATCTCAAGGGCCATGACATCAAAGTGGGCGCCGACCTGGGCATTGGCGAAGGCCGCGCCACGGTTTGGACGTGCGACCTGACGCACGGCTATATCTCGATCAACGCCGACTATCGGAGCTGATCGGCGGAGCTGATCGGGCGTATTCCTGACACCGTCATTGCGAGGATGCGGAGCCGACGAAGCAATCCAGCCCCATGCCGGGCATTCTGGATTGCTTCGCTGCGCTCGCAGTGACGGCGGAGTTGGCGCTTAGGCCAGTTCGCCTTCCAGCCAGCCCTTGAGCTGGCTCTTGGGGGCCGCGCCGACCTTGGTGGCGGCGGGGCTGCCATTCTTGAACAGGATCATCGTCGGGATGCCGCGCACGCCGTAACGCGCCGGGGCGTCGGGATTGTCGTCGATGTTGAGCTTGGCGATCGTCACCTTCTCGCCCAGTTCCTCCGACAGCTCTTCGAGCGACGGACCGATCATCTTGCACGGGCCGCACCATTCGGCCCAGAAATCGACGAGAACGGGGCCTTCGGACGCAATCACATCATCGTGAAAGCTGGTGTCGGTGATCTTCTTGGTCGCCATGTGTCTGCACTCCAGAATCAACTTTGAATGTGAAGGTAGGATCGACGGGCGCGTTCCTCAACTCCCCGTCGCATAGCTTTGCTCGCGCGCCGGCAAGTCGGGCTTGTGGCGCGCCAATGTCCCGGCGTCGAGCGCGATGAGGCGCGGGCCGGAGGTGTAGAGCAACGCCGCCTCGACCGCGCGATCGGGGAAGATCACGCGGAGCGCGGCGGCATAAGCCCCCATCTGCGTCAGATGATAGGGCGGAACGGCGTCGAGCGACGCCGGCACGCGCCGCCCGGTCTTGAAATCGACGATCGTCACCCTCCCCGGCTCGATCAGCAGGCGATCGACCGTGCCGGCGATGACCGCGCCGTCGACGACCGCCGCGATCGGCGCCTCGGCAAGCGCATCGGGACCGAAGATCGCGGCGTGGGCGGGATCGGCGATGACGGCGATGGCGGCATCGGCGATGGCGGCGCGATCGGCCGGGTCGGTGACGCCGCCGCCTGCCTCCAGCCAGCGCAGCGCGGCGGCGCGCCGCTGATCGGGCGCGATCGCGGGCAGGCGCTCGAACAGGGCGTGGAGCAGCTTGCCGCGCTCGGCGGCAGCGCGCATCGCCGGGCCGGGCGGCGGCTCTGCGACAAGATCCTCGCCGATCGCCGAAGGAGCAAGCGGGCGCGGCGGGCGCGATTCCTGAGGTGCGGGCGCATGGAGCCAGGCGGGGATCGCCACATCCTCGACTCCCGTCGTCGCAGCGCCGCGACGGGGCGCTTTCCTGCCCGGCGGACCCGTGCCGGTGAAATACCGAATGCTCGTCCAGTCGGGATCGGCGACCTGCTCCGCATCGAGGCGGATCAGCGCGCGCTCGACGGCGGCATACCAGCTTTTCTGAGGCGCAACGCCCCTGGCGCGCGGGCCGAGCGCGCCGCCGATGACAAGCCGTTCCTCAGCGCGGGTGAGCGCGACGTAGAGCAAGCGCCAATGCTCGGCCAGTTCGCGCGCTTCGGCCTCGGCCATGACGGCGGCGAGGCTGCCCATCGCCTCGGCCTTGCGCGGACGGATGATGGGAACGGCGTCGCCATCGGGATCGGGCGTCCAGCGCAGGCCGCGCGGCGGGCTGTTCGCCGGATCGACCGTCGCATCGGCGAGGATGACGAGGGGAGCCTGCAGACCCTTTGCGCCATGCGCGGTCATCACGCGCACCGAATCGAGCGGACGCGAGGAATCGCGCACGACCTCGACATCGCCGCGATCGAACCAGTCGATGAAGCGCTGGAGCGTCGCGCTCGATTCGCCCTCGAACTGAAGCGCGACGTTGAGCAGCTCCTCGATCGGATCGCGGGCCTCCTCCCCCAGTCGGCGGAGCAATTTGCGCCGTCCGTCGAGCGCGCCGGAGAGCAGGCCTTCGAGGAAGCGATAGGGCGCGACGAGATCGGCGGCGGCGAGGATCGCGCGCAGATCGGCCAGCGTCGCATCAATGCCTTCACGGCGGCGCAGATGCTCCCAAAGCCCGACATGTTCGCCGCGCAGGCCATGTTCGAGCAACTGATCCTGCGTCCAGCCGATGAGCGGCGAGACGAGCAGCGCCGCAAGATTGAGATCGTCGCCGGGCTGGAGCGCGAAGCGCGCGGCGGCGAGGAGATCCTGCACCGCGAGCGGCTTGCCGAGCAGCAGCCGATCGACGCCCGCAACGGGAACCCCCTCGGCATGCAGGCGCGCGACGAGCAGCGCGGCGAGATCGCCCCGGCGGCGCACGAGGATCATCACATCCTGCGGCTCAAGCGGGCGGCCCTTGCTTTCGAGCCAGAGCGGCGCGTCGAGCCAGGCGCGGATCTGCCTGGCGAGCTTGCCCGCGAAGGCGCGGGTGGCGTCGTCCAGCCATTCCTCCTCACCTTCCTCCTCGCCATCGGCATTGGCGGCGGAGACGGGCGCCCAGAGCGTCACCGAACCCGGCCCGTCGAGCGCGCTGCTGTGCGGCTCGACCGCGATCGCCTCGCCCAGCGCCTCGTCGCCAAGCTCCGCGATCAGCGTATCGACCAGTTCGAGCACCGGGCGCGTCGAACGGAAGGAGCGATTGAGCGACAGGCTGTTGAGCGGATGCTCATCGG
The DNA here is from genome assembly GCA_003240855.1 of Sphingomonas sanxanigenens. Lineage (GTDB taxonomy): Bacteria > Pseudomonadota > Alphaproteobacteria > Sphingomonadales > Sphingomonadaceae > Sphingomonas_L > Sphingomonas_L sanxanigenens_A. The sequence continues at coordinate 4,836 of QFNN01000023.1, read as the reverse complement.
CGGCGAGCGCAGCGAAGCGCGCGCGGGCGGCGGCGAAGAAGATCGGATCGGTGCCCTGGAAGCCGAAGATCGCCTGCTTGTAATCGCCGACCGAGAAAAGCGTCCGGTTGCGTTCGCCCTTTGCGCCGGCCCCCGCGAAAAACTCGTCGGCGAGCGCGGCGACGATCGCCCATTGCTGGGCGTTGGTATCCTGCGCCTCGTCGACGAGGATATGATCGGTCGCGCGATCGAGCTTGTAGCGGATCCACTCGCTGATGCCGGGCTGGCCGAGAAGCGCGACGGTGGCGCGGATCAGATCGTCGAAATCGACGACGCCGGCGCGACGTTTGGCCTCCGCATAGTCGGCGGCGAAGCGGCGGCCGACGGCAAGCGCGGCGGCGAAAAGATCGGCGAGCGCGGCGCGGGCGCGCCAACCGAGCAGGTCGCGCGCGCGTTCGCCGACGCGCATCACGGCGTCGGCATAACCGGGGTCGATGGCGTCGAGCTTGGGCGAAATCTTGCGCGGATCGCCGGTCGCGGTGAAGGCGAGCGCGGAGATTGTCTCGAGAGCGGCGGCGCGTTGAGCGACATCGCCGACGATCCAGCAAGCGATCTTGCCGGCCGTATTCACCCCGGTTTGCGTCGCCCATTCGGCATTGGCGGCGGCGACGCGGCGGAGCGAGGCGACATCGAAACGATCGTCGGCGCATTCGCGCAGGATCGCGGTTTCGACATCTCCTTCGGGGAGATCGAAGGCCTTGCCGAGCGCAGAGCGAAGATCGGCGGGCAGCGTCGCCATCGCCTCGGGCGCGCGGGCGCAGCGCATAAGATAGGCTTCCGCCCCCTCCTCGCCCAGGCGCAGGCTGAGCGCCTGGAAGGCGGCGACCAGTCCGGCGTCGCTCCGCTCCTCCGCCTCAGCCGCGAGATCGGCGAGGACGCGGCGCGCGAGCAAGGCTTCCTCGCGCGCTTCCATCGGGCGAAATCCGGGAATCAGCCCGGCCTCTATCGGGAATCCGGCAAGCAGCGTCTGGCAGAAGGCGTGGATCGTCTGGATGCGCAGACCGCCGCCCGCCGCATCAAGCACGCGGGCGAACAGGGTGCGGGCGCGCGCCAGCGTTTCGGGATCGTCATGCTCCTCGCCGAGCGCGAGCAGTTCTTTCCTGAGCGCGGGTTCGTCGAGGCGGACCCACTGGGCGAGGCGGGCATGGACGCGGTCAGCCATCTCGGCCGCACCCGCCTTGGTGAAGGTCAGGCAGAGGATGGTCGCGGGATCGAAGCCGGGGCGGAGCAACAGGCGCAGCACCCGGGCAGTGAGCACATGCGTCTTGCCCGTCCCCGCCGATGCCGACAGCCAGACATGCGCGGCGGGATCGGACGCCGAAAGCTGTTCGTCGGCGAGGCGTTCGAGCGGTCTGAAGCCCTCAGTCGCCACGGCCATACCATTCGCCAAGGCGCATCAACTGATCATAATCGGCATAAGGCGCATATTCGGGATTGAGCTTCGCGGTGAAAGGCGCTTCGCCGGTCAGCCATTGCGCGGCGGCCTTGGCGAACACCTCGCCCGCAATGCGCGTGAAATCATCGGTGACGATCCGCCCCCGCGCGCCGGTGGGGTCGGTCGGTTTCGCGACCGCCCCGAAGCCGCCGTCGCGATTGCGGCCCAATGACCAATATTCAAACGCGCCCGCCGCGCCGCTGACTCCCTTGAAGCCGCCGCTTTCGGCGATCAGGCCCAGCAGGCCGAGCTGCTGCGCATAGCCGCCGGCGACCTGCGCGGCGCTGGGCGGCTTTCCGGTCTTGTAGTCGACGATGACAAGCGCGCCGCCGGCGAGGCGATCGATCCGGTCGGCGCGGCCGCCCAGCGTGACGCCGGCGATCTCGGCGCTGCCCCAGGCCTCCACGGCGACGGGATGGCGGCCATCCGCCGCGCCCCGCGCGATCTCCAGCGCGATCCAGTCGATCGCCTCCAGCAGGCGCGGCCCCCAGAGCGCGCGCATCATCGGATGCGTGCCGGGCTGGCGCAGCATTTCCTCCGCGCGGGGACGCAGCGTGGCGGGATCGAAATCATCGTCGCGCGCCCACGCCTCAAGCACGGCGTGAACGGCGGTGCCGCGCCAGGCGGCGGTGGGATCCTCGTCGATCGCCGAGAGCTGCGACAGTTTAAGCACCGAACGGGCGTAGAAGGCGTAAGGATCAGCCTTGAGGCGATCGACCTCGGTGACTGAGATCGATCGGGGACGGACCGCAAGCGGCGGGACCGGCGCGGGCCGCGGCGCGGGCGCATAATCGGACGGCCGATCGATCATGCGCGCCCAGTTCGCGAGATGCGGAGCGCTCATCCGCCGCCACTGCGCATCGCCGATCATCGCCTGGAGGCGCAGCCACAGGCGCGAGGCGATCGCGGGTGCGCTGGCGTCGCGCCGCGCACGCGTGATGAGAACCTGCGGCGCGCCGAGCGCGCTGGCGAAATCATGCGCGGCGAGCCCGATCCGCGTTTCCAGCCCCGGCAGGCCGAGCGCCGCGCGGATGCTGGGCGCGAGCCAGGGATCGGGCGCCGGCAGACCTGGCCAGACGCCTTCGTTGAGGCCGCCGAGGATCATCAGATCGGCCTGCTGGAGGCGCGCTTCGAGCAGGCCGAGGATTGCGACGCGCGGATGCCCGCCCTGCGGCGGGCGGACCGGGATTTCGCGCGCGAGGCTGGCGATGAGCGTCGGCAGGCCCTCAAGGTCCGAATTGTCCGGCCCATCCCCGGCATTGGCCTCGACGGCTGCGAGAAGATCAGCGGCGGCGCGGCCGGAGGGGCGCGCCCAGCCCTCGTCTCCGGCCAGCGCCGTCACCGCCTCGCGGATCGCGGCGATCTGGCCGCCGAGCGTCTCTGGCGCGGTTTCGAGCGGAGCGAGCAGCGGGCGGACGCCCTGCCACCAGCGCTCGGCCCTGGCGCGGTGGGGGCGTTCGCGCTTGTCGCCGCCGGCCAGATAGGCGTCGACCCCCGCCAGCCCCGGCGCGGGGCGCGGGCCGCGCAGGGCGCGATCCAGCAGGCGTGCGCCGTCGAGCCAGTCGAGCCGTTCGGCGCCGGCGCGGACGAGCGGATGCTTGAGGAGCGCGAGCAGCGGCACCGGGGCGAACCGCTCGGCCATCGCCTCCGCGACGGCGATGAGCAGCGCTCCGGGCGGCGTCAGCGACAGCGGCTCGCCCGCGCTGTCGTCGGCTGCGATGCCCCAGCGCGACAGATGTGCGGAGACGCGGCGCGCCAGACCGCGATCGGGGGTGACGAGAGCGGCCGTGCGCCCCGGAGTCTCCACCGCCTCGCGCAACGCGATGGCGATAGCCTGCGCTTCTTCCGCAGGGGTTGCGACCTCAAGCGTGGCGACGCCCGCAAGGCTGCGCTCGGACGCGTCGAGAGCGGCCCAGCGCTTCGTGCTTTCGGCAGGCGCGAGGGCGTTGCCGATCGCCCGGCTGCGCGCCGCCGCAGCATCATGCCCCCCGCCCCAGCGCCAGCGCTCGACCTCGCCGCGCGCGACGCCCATGCGATCGAGCAGCAGCTTGAGATGATATTGGGGATGGCTTTCGATCGCGCGCTCGCGCCTGCCGTTCGCATCGGGATCGTGCGGGCCAAGCGCCGCCCAGTCGTCGTCGGGCATATCGAGATCGAGCGCGGAAAATACGACCATAGCGCGCGGCAGACAGGCGATCGTGCGCAGCAGCCCCGCAACGGCGGGCGCGGTGGTGGCGATGCCGGCCGCAACGATGAAGCCGGCGGGCGGCTCCGCCCTCCAGCGCGCGGCGGCGCGATCGAGCAGCCGGTTGCGGCGATCGCTGAGGTCTATCCGGCCCAGCCTCGCCAGTTCCGCCGGCCAGTCCTCGATAATCAGCTTCAGCTCGTCGAGCGAGCGACGCCAATGCGCCGAAAGTTCGTCCGCCACCGGCAGATCGCGCAGGCGATGCGGCGCAACCTGCTCGACATTGAGCTGATCGAGCACGCGCGCAAGATCGGCGGCGAGGCGGACGGCCTCCGCCGCGTCGATCGGCGAGCCGGCGCGCGCGCGGCGTTGCTGGATCGCGCGCGCCAGCCGCATCCGCCGCGCCATCGGATCGATCGCGGGCGCGATCGGCGCCTGATCGATCGGATCGAGCGCGACGCCCAGCCGGTCGTCAAGCTCGACATCGCCGATGGCGACGAGACGCGGCAGCAGCAGCCCGCCCTCGGCGCGGCGCACGAATGCCTCCGTGATCGCCCGCACCGCGCGATTGGTGGGAAGCAGCACGGTGCCGCGCGCCATCTCCATCGCGTCGGGAAAGCGCGCGAGCAGTCCGGCGACGAGCGCATCCGCAAAGGCGCGGTGTGGCGGAATGGTATAGACGGCGGGAGACGGCACGGGGCTAGTCTAGAATTTGATTCGCCGGCGTGGAAGCCGCACGGGTCGAAGCTGATCCACTTTGGCGGTTCAAATCCTGGGCCGGCGGCTATTCGTTCGCCAGGATCATTTCGGTCTTGCGCACCGCAGGCGGCGTCCCGACGTCGAACCATAGCCCCTGATGGACGAAGCCATAGGCGCGGCCCGCCGCGATCGCCCTGTTCCACAGGATGTTGGTCGAGAAAGCGCCGTCAGGCGCGTCGACGAACAGCCGGTGCGAAATAAGCTGGATGCCGGTATAGACGAAGGGCGCGACCTTGCCGGGCCGCCGCCGGCTCAACCGCCCCAGCGCATCCATGTGGAAGTCGCCGCGCCCGTCATGGCAATTGGCGCGCGCCAGCGGCACGAGGAGGAGCAGCGCGTCCATCGTCGCATCGTCCCAGCGCGCGGCGAGCATGCGCAGCGTGTCGCCGGGGCCGTCGACCCACAGATTGTCTCTGTT
>QFNN01000022.1 GCA_003240855.1 Sphingomonas sanxanigenens | reverse complement strand
CAGCGTGAAGCGGCCCTGGCTGACGCTGGGCCTGATGCTGATCGTCGCAATCGGCGCGCTTTGGATTGCGGCGACGCGCTTCGCGATGACCACCGATACGGCGGCGCTCATCTCCCCCACCGTCGGCTGGCGGATGCAGGAGGAGGCGATGGAAAGCGCCTTCCCGCAACTGAGCGACGTGATGCTGGTGGTGATCGACGGCGCGACGCCCGAAATCGCCGAGGACGGCGCGGCGCGGCTGAGTGCGGCGATGGATGCGGACAAGGCGCATTTTCGCCTCGTCGCCCGTCCCGACGGGGGCGACTGGTTCGCGCGCGAAGGCATGCTCTTCGGCTCGGTTCGGGATGTGAAGGATACGACGTCGGCGCTGGTCGCGGCTCAGCCGCTGCTCGGCCCGCTCGCCGCCGATCCCAGCCTGCGGGGGGTGGCGACGGCCTTCTCGACGATGCTCGACGGCGTTGCGGCGGGGCAGGCGACGCTCGATCGCATCGACCGGCCGATGCGCGCGCTCGCCGACTCGATCGACGCCTCGCTCGCCGGCAAGCCGGCCTATTTCTCCTGGCAGCGCCTGTTCGCGGCAGAGGGCGATGCGCTCGCGCCGCCGACGCGCCGGCTGATCCTGGCCCAGCCCGTTCTCAACCATGGCGATCTCATGCCCGGCGAAGCGGCCGGCAAGGCGATGGAAGCGGAGGCGCGCAAGCTGGGCATCGACGCGACGCACGGCGCCGAAGTGCGGCTGACCGGCGAAGTGCCGCTGGCCGACGAGGAGTTCGCGACGCTGCAGGAGAATATCGGCTTCGTCGGGATCGTCATGGCGCTGGCGATGCTCCTCACCCTGTGGTTCGCGACGCGCTCGGTGCGGCTGGTGGCTGCGATCGTCGTCACGATCCTGCTCGGCCTGATCGTGACCGCTGCGGTCGGGCTGCTCGCGGTCGGGCGCTTCAACCTTATCTCGGTGGCTTTCATTCCGCTGTTTGTGGGGCTTGGAGTCGATTTCGGCATCCAGATCAGCGTGCGTTTCAACGCCGAGCGCTTCGAGGGCGCCGCAGTCGGCGACGCGCTCCGCCGCGCCGCCGTTGCGCTCGGCGCGCCGTTGACGCTCGCCGCCGGCGCCATCTTCCTCGGCTTCGGCGCATTCCTGCCGACTGAATATGTCGGCATAGCGGAACTGGGAATTATCGCCGGCATCGGCATGATCGTCGCGCTCGCGCTCAGCGTGACGCTGCTTCCGGCGCTGGTCATGCTGCTTCGCCCCGGCCGGCCGCACGTCGAAGTCGGCTTCAAGGCCCTGGCCCCCGCCGACAAGCTGCTCGAGCGACGGCGCGGAGCCGTGCTCTGGGCCTTTGTCGTCGCGCTTGTCGCCAGCATCGCGCTGCTGCCCTGGGTGGCGTTCGACTTCAATCCGCTCCATCTGCGCGATCCGCATGCGCCGGCGATGAAAATGCTCGCCGATCTGACCCGCGACCCGGATCGCACCCCCAACACGATAGACGTTCTGGCGCAGAACGAGGCCGATGCGCAGGCGCTGGCCGTGCGCCTCGCAAAGCTGCCCGAGGTCAAGCAGGTCGTCTCGATCGACAGTTTCGTGCCCGAGGATCAGGCCGCCAAGCTCGCGCTGATCCAGGATGCGTCGATGCTCCTCGATCTCACCATCAACCCGTTCGATGTCGCCCCGCCGCCCGGCGACGCGGACATGACGGCGGCGCTCGCCGCCATTGCGGCGAAGCTGCGCGCGAACGCCGCCGGGGACAGCCGGCCCGCCGCCGACGCGCGCCGCCTTGCCGACAGCTTCGATCGACTGGCGAAAGGAACGCCGGCGCAGCGCGCGGCCGTCAACGCCATGCTCTCGAAGCCGCTGGGCGTCATGCTCGACCAGATTCGCTTCGCGCTGCAGGCCGCGCCCGTGACGCGCGCCGATCTGCCGCCCGCGCTCGCCCGCGACTGGCTTGCGCCCGATGGTCGCGCGCGGTTGCAGGTCTTTCCCAGCGGCGACGCCAACGACAACAAGGTTATCCGCCGTTTCCGCGATGCGGTTGCGGCGGTGACCCCAGCCATATCGGGCCTGCCCGTCGCGACGCAGGCGGCGGCGAGCACGGTGGCGGGCGCCTTCGTTCAGGCGGGTGTCATCGCCTTCCTGCTCGTCAGCCTGCTGCTGTTCGCAGTGTTGCGCGACGTGCGCGAGGTGTTGTTCACGCTTGCGCCGGTCGTCCTGTCGATCTTCCTCACGCTCGGCAGTTGCGTGCTGATCGGCCAGCCGATCAACTTCGCCAACATCATCGCCTTTCCGTTGCTCTTCGGGGTCGGCGTCGCCTTTCACATCTATTTCGTGATGGCGTGGCGAGGCGGGGCGACGGGGCTGCTCCAGTCGAGTCTCGCGCGGGGCGTGCTGTTCAGCGCGCTGGCGACGGGAACGGCATTCGGCAGCCTGTGGCTGTCGCACCACCCCGGCACCGCCGGCATGGGCAAGATATTGATGATCTCGCTCGCCTGGACGCTGGTCTGCGCGCTGATCTTCGAGCCGGCGCTGCTTGGCCCGCCGCGTCCTCAGAAACGCGGGGTCGGCGCAGGTTCCGGCGTGGCGGGAGACACGGGCGTGGCGGAAACGGCTGGCGCATCCTGAGGCTCGCGGGGCGTTTCGCCCTGCAGGCCGGTCGCCGGATCGGTCAACGGGTCCGCGAGGGGATCGGCTTGCTGTGCAGCCTCCGCATCGCCCTTTTTCTTTTTCTTGTGCCGATGCGCGCGGATTTCGGCGACCTGCGCCGCGCGATTCTGCAGCCAGGCCGATCGCAGCGTCGCATAGGGATCGACCGCGCCGGAGAAGAGCGCCTTGAGCTCGGGGTCCGCCTCCGCCCGGCGATCGAGGCCTTCGAGAATGCCTGTCGCAAGCTGATATTCGGCGCGGCTGAAAGGCTTGCCGATCGCAACGGGCAGCACAGCGCCGTCAGCGGGCTCCGCCGCCAGGTCGCGCAAGGTCGACGGCCCCAGGAAAGGCAGGAAGATGTAAGGGCCGGGGCCTACGCCATAACGCGCCAGCGTGTTGCCGAAGCCATTTTCGCGGTGCGGCAACTTGAAGTCGTCGCGCTTCGCGATGTCGAACAAACCGGCGATGCCCAGCGTCGAATTGATGCCGAAACGCGCGAATGTCTCCGCCGCCTTGCCGATCTTGAGCTGCAGCAGAAAGTTCAGGAACGCCAGCGGCTCGCTGAGATTGGTGAAGAAGTTGCGCAGGCCCGATCGCGCCGGCTTTGGGATCACCGTCTTGTGCGCCATCGCCAGCGGGCGATAGATCGCCTTGTCCAGCTTCATGTGAACGCCGAACATGAAACGGTTGAAGCCTTCGAGCGGGTCATCCTTCGGATGCCTGCGCGGCTTGGCGGCGACGGCCGCGGGGGGCGGCTCAGCCGCCGGGTCGGCCAGCGGATCGCTGAGTTCCGGCGCATCGGAGGCGGCGGGGGGGGCGGTCGCCGGCGTGGTCTGGCCTGCCGCAGCAGGCGGCGCGACGACGGCCGGCGCGGCTTCGGGCGGCGCCACAGCGAGCGCCGCCATCGGCAGAAGGAAGGCGATGCTCAATCGCCGCCCTTCGCCGCGATGGCGTTGAGATGCGCGATCAGCGCCTTTGCGCCGCCCTTCGCGAGCACGGTCGCGAAATCCGATCGCCGCGTTGCGATCTGGCTGATGGCGTTGCGATAGAAAATATCAATGATTTTCCAGCTCGCGCCATTCTGCCGCAGCCGATAGGCGATCGCGACCGGGCCTTGCTTGGGCTGGTTGAGCGTGGTGCGCACCAGCTTGTCGGTGCCGCGCGTCTCGACATTGGGCGCGATGGTGAAGGTCTCGCCCGACCAGCTATCGAAATTGGCGGCATATTGCGCGATCGTCATCCGGCGGAAAGCGGCGACCAGCGCCTGCTGATCGGCGGGGGCGATGCTCGTCCAGGTCGGTCCGACGGCAAGGCGCGTCATCAGCGGCAGATCGAAGGCGCGATCGACCACCGGAGCGATCGTCGCAGCGCGGCTGGCCTGCGCGCCGCGCGCCTTCATGATCCCGATCAGCCCGTCGTCGAGGGCCTGCACGGTCGCGCGTGCGGGATCGGCCGCCTGCGCAAGAATCGGCGCGGGGGCGACGAGCGCCATGGCGGCGAAGCCGATGAAAGGGAGGCCGAGGGAGGGGGTGCGCATCGGGATGGCTCCAAAGGTCCGGGCGGCGGCCTATATCGCGCATTCTGCCGCGCCGTCCATCCCGATGGGATCATATGATCGCACTAATTGCGGCAGCGCAATATTTGGGGCTTCCGTAGCGGGACGCCAGCCACTATCTCTCGCCCGATGGGACGGGGATTTCGACAAACGGAACCGCATGACTGATATGCTCACCGACCCGCAACGCCCGCTTTCCATTCTGCTCGCCAATCCACGCGGCTTCTGCGCCGGCGTCATTCGTGCGATCGAAGTGGTCGAACGTGCGCTCGATCGCTACGGCGCGCCCGTCTATGTGCGGCACGAGATCGTCCATAACCGCCACGTCGTCGATCGGCTGCGCAGCAAGGGCGCGATCTTCGTCGAGGAACTGGACGAGATTCCCGCTGACATGCCGACGGTATTCAGCGCCCACGGCGTCGCCCGCTCGGTAGAGGCGGAGGCTGCGGCGCGCAGCCTGCCGGTGCTCGACGCGACCTGCCCGCTCGTCACCAAGGTTCACAATCAGGGGCGCCGCTATGCGCGTGCGGGGCGCACGCTGATCCTTATCGGCCATGCCGGCCATGCCGAAGTGATCGGCACGATGGGGCAGATTGACGCCCCTATCCACCTGGTTTCGACTCCGGAGGACGTCGCCGGTCTGGCGATCGATCCGGCCACGCCCGTCGCCTACATCACTCAGACCACGCTGAGCGTCGATGATACGCGCGGCGTGATCGCGGCGCTGGAGGATCGCTTCGCCGATGTCATCGGCCCTGATGTCGCCGATATCTGCTATGCCACGCAGAACCGCCAGACGGCGGTGCGCGATCTGGCCAAGCGCAGCGATCTTCTGATCGTCGTCGGCGCGCGGAACAGCTCCAATTCCAGCCGCCTGCGCGAGATTGGCGACGAACTGGGCGTCCCCAGCTATCTGGTCGACGATGGCGACGGCGTCGATCCTGCATGGCTGGCCGGCGTCGAGACGGTGGGCATCACCGCCGGCGCATCGGCCCCCGATGTTCTGGTCGACAGCGTGATCGAGGCGATTCGCCGTGTCCGCCCGGTCACGGTCAGCCAGCTTGAGGGCGTGGAGGAAAAGGTTCAGTTTGCCCTGCCGGCGATATTGCGGCAGTCAGCGGCGGCCGCAGAGTAAGCGCAGATTAGGATATTTCCGGATGAGTCTTCCCCTTTCGCAGGTCGCGCGCATTGGCGCTTACACGCTGAAGCAGCACATCAAGGGTGGCAAATATCCCCTCGTGCTGATGCTTGAGCCGCTGCTCCGTTGCAATCTCGCCTGCCCCGGTTGCGGCAAGATCGACTATCCCGATGCGATCCTCAATCAGCGGCTGAGCTTCGAGCAGTGCATGGAGGCGATCGACGAATGCGGCGCGCCCGCCGTCTCGATCGCGGGCGGCGAACCCTTGCTGCACCGTGACATGGCGCGCATCGTCGAAGGCTATATCGCCCGCAAGAAGTTCGTCATCCTCTGCACCAACGCCCTGTTGCTGAAGAAGAAGATCGACGAATACCGCCCGTCGCCTTTCTTCACCTGGTCGATCCATCTCGATGGCGACCGGGAGATGCACGATCATGCTGTGGACCAGAAGGGCACCTATGACGTGGCGGTCGAGGCGATCAAGCTCGCCAAGTCCAAGGGCTTCCGCGTGCAGGTCAACTGCACTGTGTTCGACGGGGCCGATCCGGCGCGTCTGGCGGCCTATTTCGACGAGATGGAGGCGCTGGGCGTCGAGATCACCATTTCGCCGGGCTACGCCTATGAGCGCGCCGCCGATCAGGAGCATTTCTTCAACCGCGAGCGCACGCGCAAGTTCTTCCGCGACGTGTTCAGCCGCGGCGATGGCGGCAAGGCGTGGACCTTCACCAATTCGCCGCTGTTTCTCGATTTCCTCGCCGGCAACCAGACCTATGAATGCACGCCCTGGTCTATGCCGCTGCGCACCGTATTCGGCTGGCAGAAGCCGTGCTACCTGATCGGCGAAGGCTATGTGAAGAGCTTCACCGAGCTGATGGAAGGCACTGACTGGGACAAATATGGCGTCGGCAAGTATGAGAAGTGCGCCGACTGCATGGTCCATTGCGGCTTTGAAGGCACGGCGGCGACGGATTCGATCCGCCACCCGCTCAAGCTGATGAAGATCTCGCGCAAGGGCGTGCGCACCGATGGTCCGATGGCGCCCGATATCGATCTGTCGGCGCAGCGTCCCGCCGAGGACGTCTTTTCATCGCACGTCGAGCGTGAACTGGCGAAGATCAAGGCCGAGAATCCCAACGCGTCCAAGCGTGTCGTAAAGGCCGTCTAGCACCTTGAACGCGCGCCCGGCGTCGCGCCCCGTGCGGATCAGCGCGGGCAACTGACCGGGCGCGCGGGCAAGCGAGGCGAGCACGGCGCCCAGCGCCATTCCCCCGTCGGGCTTCATTCCTACGCGCGCGGCCGGCGGCAGTTCGTCGCCCGCGCCGTCCGAAATCACGCGCAGCACGCCGAACGTCAGGCCCAGCTTCCGCGCCACGCGCATGGCGACATGGCTTTCCATGTCGATCGCGGTCGCGCCCGTCATGCGGTGGAGCAACTGTTTTTCGGCGACCGTGGCCGCCATCGTCTTACGCCCCAGAACGCGCCCGACTACGGCGTTGGGGAGCGCCTGGCTCAGCTTCTCGACGAACGCGGCGTCGCCATCCAGCACCACCGCGCCGGGTTTCAGCGATGGGGCGAGTGCGCCGGCGAGGCCGCTTGACACGATCGTGCCGGGGAAAAGGCTCGCCAGCTTCTCCAGTTCGCGTTCAAGGCGCGCATCGTCGCCGCCGCCCGCCACCGCGAACACGTCATGCCCCGGCCTGGTTATCAGGCGAGCCTCGCGCTTCAGGCCGCAGGCGACGAGGAACGTCACATGCCGAACGCCGTGCGGCGCGTGTTGGATCGCTTGAGGTTGCGATAGCGCGCCATCGCCCACAGCGGGAAATATTTGGGATAGCCGTGATAACGCAGGTAGAAAACGCGCGGGAAGCCGCCGCCGGTATAATATTCCTGCCCCCACAGACCATCGGCCTGCTGGTTCGCCGCCAGCCAGTCGATCCCGCGCTTCACGGCTGGGCTGTCGACCTCGCCCGCCGCCATCAGCCCGAGCAGCGCCCAGGCGGTCTGCGATGCGGTGGAAGGGGCAGGGAGATGCCCGGTGCGATCGAGCGCATAGCTTTCGCAATCCTCGCCCCAGCCGCCGTCGGGGTTCTGGATCGACTCCAGCCAGTCGACCGCGCGCCCGACCATCGGATCGTCGCCGTCCAGCCCCGCCGCGCACAGCGCGCAGAGCACCGACCATGTGCCATAGATATAGTTCACGCCCCAGCGGCCGAACCAGCTTCCCTCGGGCTCCTGCTCACGCCGCAGATATTCGATCGCGGCGGCCATGCGCGGGCTGGTATCGGGACGCTCGCCAAGCTGGGCGAGCATCGAGACGCAGCGCGCGGATACGTCGGCGGTCGGCGGATCGAGCAGCGCGCCATGATCGGCGAAGGGCAGGTTATTCAGATAGTCGTAGCTGTTGTCGGCGTCGAACGCGCCCCAGCCGCCATTTTTCGACTGGAGCCCGACCGTCCACTCGACGCCGCGGTCAATGGGCATGCGATCGGCGATCTGCGCGCGGTCCATCGCCATCACCACCACGGCGGTGTCGTCGAGATCGGGATAATGCGCGTTGTTATACTGGAAGGCCCAGCCGCCGGGGCGGACGCCGGGGCGCTCCTCCGCCCAGTCGCCCTCGACGTCGAGCACCTGAAGCGGCTCCAGCCAGTCGAGGCCGGCCTTCGCGCGCGCCTCGTTTGCTTCGCCGCCGGCTTCCATCATCGCATGGGCGGCAAGCGCGGTATCCCAGACGGGGGAGACGCAGGGTTGGCAATAAGCCTCGTCCTCGCCGATCACGAGAAGATTCTCGATGGACTGGCGGGCGATCGCGCGGTGCGGATGATCCTCGGCATAGCCCAGCAGATCGAACATCATCACGCTGTTCGCCATCGCCGGATAGATGGCGCCAAGCCCGTCCTCGCCGTTAAGCCGCTCAATCACCCAAGCTTCGCAGGCCTTGATCGCGCGGGCGCGCAGACGCTTCGGCCACAGCCCGTCGCCGGCCTTCAACAGCTTGTCGAGCGTATTGAAGCCGATCGTCCACAGCCATTTGGGATCGGCGGCCTTGGTGCCCGCGCGCACGGCCTTGCCGGTATAGAGTTCGTCGACCTTCACGCCCTTCGCATTGCGCGCGATCGGCCGCGCCGCGCACAGCACGAGCAGCGGCACCACGACGGTGCGCGCCCAATAACTCATCTTGGAAAGATGGATGGGGAAGCTGCGCGGCAACAGGATCAGTTCCGGCGGCATCGTCGGCACCGTCGACCACGGCCCCGCGCCGAACAGCGCGAGCTGGATGCGCGTAAAGACGTTGACCGCCGCAGCTCCGCCCGCCGCGAGCACGGCGTCACGCGCGCGGGCCATGTGCGGCGCCTGCGGATCGTCGCCGATCATCTTGAGCGCATAATAGGCCTTCACCGTCGCGCTCACGTCGAACGCGCCGCCGTGAAACAGCCCCCAGCCATGATGATCGGCCGACTGGATCCTGCGCAGATACCGCCCGATCTTGGCCTCAAGCACCTCGTCCACCGGCTCGCCCAGATAATGGCGCAGCAGCACATATTCGGCGGGGATGGTGGCGTCGGCTTCCAGCTCGAACACCCAATGGCCATCCGGGCGCTGCGCCGCAGTCAGTGCGGAGGCGGCGCGATCGACGGCTTCGTCGACGGCGTCCAGCTTATCGGTCGTTTCGGTGAGCGTTGCCATGCCGCCAATTAACCTGTTGAGGCTGTGATTACCAACCCCGCAGCCGTCTCGCCCGATCGGATGGCGCCTTCGATCGTGGCGGGCAGCCCTGTGTCGGTCCAGTCGCCCGCGAGGAACAGGTTGCGCCAGCGCGTCCGCGCGACCGGCCGCTTCGGTTCCTGATCGGGCGCGGCGGCGAAGGTCGCGCGCTTTTCCTTGACGATCTGCCAGGCGGGCATCGGTGCGTCGATGCGATAGGCCGCGCAGATATCGGCCCAGAAGCGCCGCGCCAGCGCCTCGCGATCCTCGTCGACGATCGCATCCGCCGCGCTGACCGTCACCGATATGCGGTCGGGAAAGGCAAAGACCCATTCGGCGCTGCCGCCGATCAGGCCCAGCATGGCGGGCGCGGCGGCGGGCGCGGGCATCGCGAAATGGCCGTTGACGATCGCGTGGAACCGGTCGGGCGAGGGGATTTCGGGAAGCAGCGTGCTGGCGACCCAGGGGGGGACCGCGAGGATCACCGCCTCGTCCCCCGCGACTTCCTGCCGGCCGTCGCTCCAGACGAGCGCTTTGACCCTGTCGCCGTCCGCCTCGACGGCGCGCAGCCGCCTGCCAAGCGCGACCGGCGCGCCGTGCGCCGCCAGCCAGCGCGTCGCCGGATCGACGAAGGCGGCGGCTAGGCTGGGTTCGGCGATGCGCGGCAGCATCGCGCGGCCGCCCCGGCCCAGCGTTTCGCGCAGCACATTGGCGGTGAGCGCCGCTGATCCCTTGTCCGGCGGGGTGTTGAGCACGGCGAGCAGCACCGGCCCCAGCAACCGATCCCACAAAGCGCCGCGCGTCGCGATCCGATCGCCGACGCGCGCGCCGCCATCCTTCGCCAGCAGCGGGGATAGCGCCAGATAATCGCGCAACCGCGTTCCGGGCACACGGCGCGACGGCATCGCGACCCACCAGGGCAGGCGGCCGCCGTTCATCCGCACCGTCCAGCGCGCGCCCGTGCCGAGATCGGCGAAGGCGAAATCGGCCCGTTCGGGGCCGGAGAGCGGCGCTTCTGCGCCTACCGTCCGGCGAAAGCGCGCGACCCCGTCATTGCCGGCGAGGACGAGATGATTGCCATTGTCGATCGTCAGGCCAAGCTGCGGATCATGATAGGATCGGCACCGTCCGCCCGCCTGCGCCGCCGAATCGGAGATAGCGACGCCAAGCCCGGCCTCCGACAGCCGCACGGCCGCCGACAGGCCGGCAAGCCCCGCGCCGGCTATCGTCGCGCGGGCGAAGTTCATCGCGTCACCAGCAGTCGGGCGATGGTCCACAGCAGCGCGATCTTGTTGGTCCTTACGCGTTCGCGCGGGGGCGCCCATCCGGTTTTTTCCATGCGCGCGAGTAGCTTGGCATAGGCTGCCTCCATCAGGCGCGGCGCGATCAGATGGCCTTCGGGACGCGCGGCCAATATCGCGTGGGCGGCGCGATAATGTTCGTGCGCCGCAGCCGCGATCGGGCGGACGGCCTTGTCGATGAGCGGATCCGCGGCGACCTGCGCCGGCGTTTCGGGGGCGATGCCCGCCGCCGAAAGTCGTTCGATCGGCAGGTAGACACGCCCGATCGCCGCATCCTCGTCAATGTCGCGCAATATGTTGGTGAGCTGGAGCGCGCGGCCGAGATGGTGGGCGAGCGCCAGCCCGGGCTCCCGTTCCATCCCGAATATGCGCACCGAAAGTCGCCCGACGGCAGACGCGACGCGATCGCAGTAGAGATCGAGCTCGGCCTCGCCCGGCCAGCAAATGTCGCGCTCGACGTCCATCGCCATGCCGTCGATCACCGCCTCGAAATCCTCACGCGCGAGGCCGAAGCGCGAGACCGCCTCGGCGAGCGGGGCGGCCTGGCCGGGATCGCGCCCGGCATAGAGCGCGTCGAGATCGGCCCGCCACTGATCGAGCGCGGCGCGGCGCGACGGGCGATCGCCCTGCTGGTCGTCGGCGATGTCGTCGACCACGCGGCAGAAATCATAGACGGCGAACATCGCCTCGCGCTCGGCGCGGGGCAGGATGCGCATCCCCGCATAGAAGGAACTGCGCGAGGCGGCGGGGGCGCTCTGGTTCATGCAGAGCGCCGGAGCAGGGCCGGGATCGCCGCGCCGGCGGCGAGGAACAGCGTTTCGACCTTGCCATGATGGACGCGCTCACACAGCGGGTCTCGATGTTCGAGCCGGTGGCAAAGGCTGATGGCAAGCCGCTGGATCACGGCGACTTCCGCCGCCAGCCGGCGATCGCGGATCATCCGGGAAAAGCCGGCTGACCGATCGAGCAGGCCGCGCGTCCTTTGCGCAAGCGAGACGATGATCGCGCGTAGCGCCGGGCTGGCGCGGTCGTCGCGCAACTGATCGACGACCAGACCGGTGTCGAGCGGAATATAGACGCGGTCGAGCGTCCGATAATCCTTCGCGCAATCCTGCAGATGGTTGATGACCTGAAGCGCTGCGCACAGCGCATCATTGGCCGGCCAGGTGTCGCGGCTCTCGCCATGCACGTCGAGCACGAAGCGCCCCACCGGCACTGCGGACAGCCGGCAATAACCGATCAGATCATCCCAGCTTGCGTAGCGCCTTACCGTCACGTCGCGGACGAAGGCGTCGAGCAGTTCATGCGCGTGGACGGGATCGATTCCGCGCGCCGCCATGGCCTCGCGCAGCGCCATCGCTTCGGGCGCGCCTGCGCCGTCCAGCCCTGCGCGCATATGCGCAAGCTCGGCCAGCTTCAGTTCGGCGGTCGCCTCGGGGTGGTCCGCAATGTCGTCCGCCGCGCGCGCGAAGCGGTAGAAGGCCATGATCGGCGGGCGATATTCGGCGCGCAGCAACAGGCTGGCGACGGGAAAATTCTCGTCGTCATGCCCTTTTCCGGAAGCGAGTTCGGCTGCCTGCATCACTTTCCTGCCGCCGCCTGTGCGCGGCCTTTCCACATGCCCCCGCGTCCGCGCGCATGCTGCCACGCCGAAAGCAGGGTGCAGCCAGCGTAAAAGGCGGCGATCACGGGCAATGCAACCCCCCACAAAGCTGATTGACGGTAGAAGCGCAGCATGGGCTGGAAGCTGATCGCCATCAATGCCCATGCGGCACGGCCGAGCAGGCGGGGCGTTCCATCGGCAAAAATGGCGAGCAGCGGCGGGGCTGCATAGACCAGCGCCATGCCGATCACCGTGCCGGCGAGCAGCAGCGGCGAATAGCGGAGCTGCGCATAGGCCGATCGCGAGATCATCGCGGCGACCGAGGCGAAATCCTCATAGGGCCGGATGCTGACCGACCGATCGGTAAGCCCGAGCCAGATCGGCCCCTGCCGCTTGAGCAGCGCGCCCAGCGTGCAATCGTCGATCAGCGCGCCCCGGATGGCGGCGATCCCGCCGGCGCGCTCCAGCGCATCGCGGCGCACCAGCATGCAGCCCCCGGCGCCGCCGCCCATTCCGCCGGGCTTGTTCACCAGACCGAAGGGGTAAAGCATCTGGAAGAAAAAGACGAAGGCGGGGATCAGCATCCGCTCCGCAAAGGTTGCGCAGTTGAGCTTCGCCATCAGGCTGACGAGCGTGAGCCTGCCCGCTTCGCCGCGCGCGACGAGGCTGCGGAGCGTATCGGGCGCATGCGCGATGTCGGCGTCGGTCAGCCACAAATAGGTCGGCCTGTCGCCCGCCAGCGCCACGCCCTGCGACACCGCCCACAGCTTGCCCGTCCAGCCTTGCGCGAGGGGCTTGCCGGTGACGACTTCGACGCATGGCGAGCCGAGCGCGCGCGCGCGCTCGCCGGTGCCGTCGCTGCTCGAATCGTCGATCAGCAGGATATGGAACTCGCCCGGATAATCCTGCGCGGCGAGGCTGCCGATCGATCGTTCGATCACATCTGCTTCGTCGCGCGCGGGAACGACGGCGATCACCGGAGGCCAGTGCGCAGGGGCGGGGGGCAGGTCGCGCGTGTCGCGCTCGCGCGCCAGCCAGAAGCCGTGGCGCGCAAGGATCAGCACCAGCCAGATCGCCAGCGTGACCGCGCCGATCATCGTCCAGATCATCCGATCATGCCCGCCTTGCGGAACCAGTCGACCGCGTCGACCAGCGCCTCGCGATAAGGCCGCGCGCGATAGCCGAGTTCCGCCTCCGCCTTCGCCGATGAGAAGAACATCCGGTGCTGCGACATCTTCAGCGAATCGAGCGTCAGGAAGGGATCCTTGCCGGTGACGCGCGCGATCCGCTCGTTGATCCACGCCAGCGGAAATAGCGGTGCGCGCGGCAGGCTGACGCGCGGCGGCCTGCGCCCGACGATCGCCGCGATCTCGCCGAGCATGTCGCCCAGCATCACATCCTGCCCGCCCAATATGTAGCGTTCGCCGACGCGTCCCTTCTCGAAGGCGAGCAGATGGCCGGCGGCGACATCGTCGACATGGACGAGGTTGAGCCCCGAATCGAGATAGGCGGGCATCCGCCCGTTCGCCGCCTCGACGACGATCCGGCCGGTGGGCGTGGGCTTCACGTCGCGCGGGCCGATCGGGGTGGAGGGCTGGACGATGACGGCCGGCAGGCCTTCGTCGCGCACCATCGCCTCGACGAGGCGCTCGGCCACGACCTTGCTGCGCTTGTAGGCGCCCACGGCTTCCTCGGGCCGCGCGGCGGCGCGCTCGCCGCTCGGCGCGTGATCGCCGGGCTTCAGCGTCGCGACGCTCGACGTATAGACGATGCGCCTCACCTCGGCGTCGAGCGCGGCGCGCATCACCGTCTCGGTGCTTGCCCGGTTGTTGCGCACGATCTCCTCGGGATCGGGCGCCCACAGACGGTAATCGGCCGCGACATGGAAAAGGTGATCGACGCCCAGCATCGCGGCGCGCATGCTTGCGGCATCGCGGGCGTCGCCTTCGACGAGCGTTCCGGGAAAGTCCGTCAGGTTGGCGCGCGGGCTCGACGCGCGCACCAGTCCGCGCACCTGCCGGCCCTCGGCGGCAAGCGCGCGCGCGACGGCCGAGCCGACGAAGCCGGACACGCCGGTGACGAGAATGATTTCGGCCATGGGTGAATCAGCCGTGGGTATGAATGTTCCGCAGCACGGCATGACCCTACACAGGCGGCGTGGCCGCGGATAGACCGATCGACATGGCTATGACGATTCTCGGCGACGCGCTGGCGCTGCTCGCGCTGCTTGGCGCAGCCTATATGCTTGTCGTGGCGTTCGTCCTTGCGCGCTATTTCCGCGCCGCCGGGGAAGCGGCGGCGGGGGGCGAGGCCGTAACCCTGCTTAAGCCGCTTCATGGCGCGGAGCCGGATCTGGCGGCTAATCTCGCGACGTTTCTCGCCCAGCGCCATGACGGTGCGGTGCAGATGATCTGCGGCGTCCAGCGCCCCGGCGATCCCGCCGCCGGCGTGGTCGAGGCGCTTTGGGCAGCGCACCCCGATGCCGACATAGCGCTGGTCCGCGACGGCGCGCTTCACGGCGCGAACGGCAAGGTCTCCAATCTCGTCAACATGAGCCACGCCATTTCCCACGACGTGGTGATCCTCAGCGACAGCGACATTGCGGTTGCGCCTGATTATCTGGCGCGTGTGCTCTCGGCCTTGCGGCAGGACGGCGTGGGCGCAGTCACCTGCCTCTATCGCGGGCGCGGGGACGCCGGTTTCTGGTCGCATGTCGCGGCGGCTGGGCCGAGCTGGCAGTTCCTGCCCGGCGCTGTGTTCGGCGTGGCGCTGGGCATCGCCCAGCCCTGCATGGGATCGACCATCGCCCTGCGCCGCGAGACGCTGGAGCGGATTGGCGGATTCGCCCGCTTCGCCGATATATTGGCCGACGATCATGCGATCGGCGTCGCCGTGCGCGCGCTGGGGCTGAAAGTGGCGGCGCCGCCAATGCTCGTCACGCACGCCTCGACCGAAGCGAGCTTCGCTGCGCTATGGCGGCACGAACTGCGCTGGGGCGCGACGGTGCGCGAACTGGTGCCCGGGGCGACCTATGCCGCTTCGATCATCGCCTATCCGCTGCCCATCGCGCTGCTTGCGCTGCCTTTTGCGCCGGCGGCGGGGCTGGTCGCGACCATGGCGGCCCTGGCGTCGCGGCTCACCGTCGCGCTGGTCGCGGACCGGATCGGGGGCGGGCGGACAGCCTCGCTTCTGCTGCTACCGTTGCGCGATATAATCAGTTTTGCGATCTTCATCGCTTCTTTCTTCGCGCGATCGGTTGATTGGCGCGGCGCGACGCTTACAATGGCAGGTAATGGCCGCGTTCTGGCCGAGACGGAGATTCCCCACCCATGATGCGCAGCTTGTTCCTTCAGGCCCCCTCGTTCGACGGCTATGACGGAGGCGCCGGCGCGCGCTATCAGATGAAGCGCGAGGTCAAGAGCTTCTGGTATCCGACCTGGCTGGCGCAGCCCGCCGCGATGATCGAGGGGTCGCGCCTGATCGACGCGCCGGCGCACGACCAGAGCTGGGAGGATATCGCGCATGAGGTGGACGGCAAGGAACTGATCGTCCTCCACACCTCCACGCCCAGCTTCAACCAGGACATCCGCACCGCGGCGCTCATCAAGCAGCGCAATCCCAAGGCGCTGGTCGGCTTCGTCGGCGCCAAGGTCGCGGTCGAGCCGGACAAGAGCCTCGCCGCCAGCCCCGACATCGATTTCGTCGCGCGCGAGGAATATGATTTCACGTTGCTTGAAATCGCCCAGGGCAAGCCGCTCGCCGATGTCGACGGCATCACCTGGCGCGCGCCCGGCGGCGAGTTCATCCGCAACAAGGATCGCGCGATGATCGAGGACATGGACGTGCTGCCCATGGTCTCGCCCGTCTACAAGCGCGACCTGACGATCGACAAATATTTCGGCGGCTATCTGCGCCACCCCTATGTCAGCTTCTACACCGGCCGTGGATGTAAGAGCCGCTGCACCTTCTGCCTGTGGCCGCAGACGATCAGCGGCCATAATTACCGTTTCCGCTCGATCCCCAAGGTGATCGAGGAAGTCGAGTATATCCTGAAGGAAATCCCCGAAACCAAGGAGATTTTCTTCGACGACGATACGCTGACCGACAATCATGAGCGTGTCGAGGAACTGGCGATCGCGCTTGGCAAGCTGGGCTTCGGCAAGCCGGGCTTCCCCGTTTCGTGGAGCTGCAACGCCAAGGCGAACGTGCCCCGCAAGACGCTGGAAGTGCTGAAGGCCAACGGCCTGCGCCTGCTGCTCGTCGGCTATGAGAGCGGCAACCAGAAGATCCTTCACAACATCAAGAAGGGGCTGCGCGTCGATGTTGCGCGCCAGTTCACGAAGGATTGCCACGATCTCGGCATCGTCATCCACGGCACCTTCATCCTCGGCCTGCCGGGCGAGACGCTGGAGACGATCGAGGAAACGATCAAATATGCGATCGAGATCAACCCGCACACCATCCAGGTGTCGCTCGCCGCGCCTTATCCGGGGACTTTCCTCTATAATCAGGCGGTCGAGAATGGCTGGTTCGACGGCACCGATCATCTGCTGACCGACGGCGGCACGCAAATCGCGCAGCTCAGCTACCCGCATTTGTCGTCCGAAGTGATCTTCGACAAGGTCGAGGAGTTCTACAAGCGCTTCTATTTCCGCCCGCGCAAGATCGGCTCGATCGTGGGCGAGATGGTGCGCGACTGGGATATGATGAAGCGCCGGTTGCGCGAAGGCGTGGAGTTTTTCTCCTTCCTCCGCCACCGCAAGGAAGCGGCGTGAACGATTTCCCTCTCCCCGGCGGGGAGAGGGGCGGGGAGCGCGGCGCATGAAGCGCCTGATCGTCACTGCCGACGATTTCGGGGCTTCGTTGCAGGTCAACGAAGCCGTCGAACGCGCGCATCGCGACGGCATCCTCACAGCCGCCAGCCTGATGGTCGCGGGCGAGGCCGCAGCCGACGCTGTGGACCGCGCGCGCCGGCTGCCCCGGCTGGGCGTCGGCCTGCATGTCGTTCTGGTCGAAGGACGGCCGATGCTGCCGCCCGAACGCGTGCCCGCGCTGGTCGACAAGGACGGCAATTTCCGAACGGACATGGTGCGCGCCGGCATCGCCATCTTCGCGTCCCCGGCGGCGCGGCGTCAGCTTCAGGCCGAGATCGAGGCGCAGTTCGCCGCGTTCGCCGCGACCGGATTGCCGCTCGATCACGTCAACGCGCACAAGCATTTCCATCTTCACCCGACCATCGCCTCGACCATCCTCAAAGTTGGGCGGCGCTATGGCATGAAATCGGTGCGCGCGCCGATTGAGCCCAAGGCGCCGCTGCAGGCGATCGACGGCACCGTTTCGGGGCCGGGGATCGAGACGCGCTGGGCAAAACTGGTCCGTCGCCGGATGCGCGCGGCGGGGATGGCGGTGCCCGATGCGGTGTTCGGCCTTGCCTGGTCCGGCGCAATGACCGCGCCGCGCGTGCGCGGGCTGATCGAGCATCTGCCTGAGGGGGTGACCGAGCTCTACACGCACCCCGCGACCGCCGCCTATCCGGGCTCCGCGCCCGGCTATGACTATGAAGGCGAACTGGCCGCGCTTACCGACGGGGTTGCGAAGGAGCTGATTCGGCGCGAGAGCGTCGCGCTCGGCCGGTTCGCCGATTTCGTGTGAGGATAGCGTTATGACTCTCGTGCCTGACTGGGGGCAATTCGATGCCGCCGCACCTCTGCCGCGAGGCGAGGTGAAGCTGGGCAGCCCGGAGCATCTGACGCTGTTCAGCCGCATGCTGCTCGATACGCACGATCCCTATCGCCCGGCGTTGATCGACTGGCCCGAGCTTGAGCCTGCGACGCGCGACAAGATCGTATCGCTGCCGATCTGGGACATGGCGGTGCAGACGGAGGGCCGCACCGGCCTTTTCGTCAAGACCTTCGGCGAAACGGTGAAGGACCCCTTGCTCAAATCCGCCGTCCAGATGGATGCGTTCGAGGAGCGCCGCCACAAGGTCGTGCTGGCCGACATGGTCCGCGCCTATGGCATCGAGCTTCAGCCCGAGCCCGATTATAAAAAACCCAAAGACGCCGAATGGGCTTTCATGCGTTCGGGCTACTCCGAATGTATCGACAGCTTCTTCGGCTTCGGCCTGTTCAAGCTGGCCAAGGATACCGGCTTCTTCCCGCCTGAGCTGATCGACACGTTCGAGCCGGTGATGCGCGAGGAGGGGCGGCACATCCTCTTCTTCGTCAACTGGGTCGCCTGGTGGCGGCGCAACATGCCATGGTGGCGCCGGCCCTATTTCGAGGCCAAGATTCTCGTGGTGTGGCTGTTTCTGATCTGGGAACGGATCGATATGGCCAAGGGCATGGGCGACAATACCAAGGCGCAGGAGAATAATTTCACGCTCAACGGCTCCAGGGAACTGGGCGTCGAGGTGACTTTCCCCGAGCTGGCGCGCATCTGCCTGTCGGAAAACGACAAGCGGCTGGAGCCATATGACAAGCGCCTGATCCGCCCGCGCTTCGTGCCTGCGATGATGCGGCTGGCGCTGCGCTTCGCGCCGAAGCCCAAGCCTGCGGCGGCCTGACCATTTCCGCGCGGCACCTTATCCTGCTGGCCACGGTGGCCGGGCTCGGCATTGCGCTCTGGACCTTGGGCGCCAACGGCTTTGCCGAGATATTCAGCATCGCCGGGCGCGTCGGCCCCGGCGGCTTCATCATCTATTGCGCCTGGTCGCTCGGCGTGTTCGGGTTGCTGGGCGGGGCGTGGCTGGCGGCCGCGCCGGGGGAGGGCGTCGACCGGCTCCCGCTCTTCGCCTGGGCGAGGATGGTGCGCGAGGCGGCGGCGGACATGCTCCCCTTCTCGCAGCTTGGCGGGATCGTGCTCGCGGCGCGCACGCTGGGCGGCCATGCGGTTGCGACAAGCAAGGCCTATGGCGCGATGGTCGTCGACATGACGACCGAAATGGCGGCGCAGCTCGTTTTCACCCTGTTCGGGCTGTCGCTGATGGCGTCGCTGCTGATCGGCGACGATGCCGTGACGTCGCTACGCCCGCTGATTCTCGGCGGAACCGGGGTTATGGTCGCGATCATCCTCGGCTTTTTCCTGGCGCAGAGGTGGGTGCTCGACGCAATGGCCGGGCTGGCGGGACGCTTCGTTCCCGGATCGGCGGCGATGCTGGGCGAGATCAGGGCGGAGCTTGAGCATATCTATACGCACCGCCTGCGGGTCGTGATCGCCTTCGTCCTCAATCTCGCTGCGTGGGTGGGCAGCGGGATCGGGGCGTGGATTGTCCTGCGCTTCATGGAGGTCGATATTTCGGTGTGGAGCGTGCTTTCGCTCGAAAGCCTGATCTTCACCCTGCGGGGCGTCGCCTTCGCCATCCCTGGCGGGCTGGGCGTTCAGGAAGCGGCCTATGCGCTTGCCGGGCCGCTGTTCGGGCTGCCGGCGGAAACCGCGCTTGCGCTTTCGCTGGCGAAGCGCGCGCGCGACGTGGCGATCGGCCTGCCGACGCTGATCGTCTGGCAGCTTCGCGAGGCGCACAGCGTCCGCTTCGGCCTCGGCGCGGGCTGAGAAGCTCCAACGTCGCTGCGCTCGCGATGACGAAGGCTTATTCCTGGTTGGGGCGCCGTCCGATCAGCGCGGTGTTGACGTAGGACATCACCGGCTCGCCATTCTGGTTGAACACGGTCAGCCGGCTGCGGAAGGATCCGCGATCGGGCTTGCTGCGCGACGGCGTCTTTTCCAGGAGCTCGCTTTCGCAGGTCAGCACGTCGCCCGGATAGACGGGGCGGAGCCAGCGCAGCTCATCGATCCCGATCCCGCCCATGCCGGCCTGCTGATGCCTGGTCAGATTCTCGACGATCATCGCCATCGACATGGCGGCGGTATGCCAGCCGCTTGCGGCGATGCGGCCGAAATAGGTCTTGGCGGCGGCCTCGTCGGAGAGGTGAAAGGGCTGAGGATCGAACTTGCGCGCGAAATCGAGTACATCCTCGCGCGTCACTTCGTAACGGCCGAAGCGCTGCTTCGATCCGACTTCCAGATCCTCGAAATATTGCATCACATTCTCCTTTCGTCCGCCGGGCGGATCTATTTGATAAGAAGGCTTTTGAATGGGGCGTCCGTGCCGTCGGCGCGCGTTGCGGGGGGCAGACCGATCAGGTCGCGGAGCAGCGGCGCGACGTCGACATTGTCGAAGGGCGCGAGCTTCACCCCGGCCGGAAAGGCTGGCCCGTTGGCGATGAACAGCGCCGCCATGTCCGGCGACTGGTTGTCATAGCCATGATTGCCGCCGCTGCCGGGCTTGGTCGGCGTCGTCTCGGCGATCGACCAGCCGGTTTCGGCAAGGCAGAAATAGGGCGGGATGCGCGGATTGGTCCCATATTTGAAGCGCGCCGGAATCGCGGCCTTGCGCCAGCACTGCATGTGGTCGTGCGGTTTCAGCAGCGCGGCCTCCAGCGCCGCCTCATGTCCTGCGACGGGGAAAAGGCTGGCATAAGGGCCTGCTTCCTCGATCCGATAGTCGGCAGGGCTGGCGATTTTGTCGAGCGCGATCGTCCGCTCGCTGCTTGTCGCCGCCATGCCGTGATCGGCGACGATCACGATATTCGCCGTCTGGTTCAATTGCCTCAGCCCGTCGATCAGCTTGCCGATCGTCGCATCGACATCGGCGACGGCGGCAGTTGTGCGCTGGTCGCCCGGCCCGAACTGGTGGCCGGCGGTATCGACCGTATCGAAATAGACGGTCACGAAGCGCGGGCGGATCGCCGCCGGCCGACGCAGCCAGTCGATCACGCCGTTCACGCGCTGGGTTCCGCTGATGACCTGATTGAACTGCGCCCAGTCCTCGGGGCGCGTGCCGCCGTTGATTGCGTTGGGCCAGGCCTTTGCGCGTTCGCCGCCAATGGCGACGTTCGATCCAGGCCAGAACATCGTGGCGGTGCGGATGCCCGCCTTTTCGGCGTCGACCCACAGCGGCGTCGCTTCGTTCCACCAAAAGGGATCGTCGGTGGCCATGGTGAAGGTCTCGCCCGGCCGTGCGGCGTCCTCCATCTTGTTGGCGACGATGCCGTTATGGTCGGGGGTCAGCCCGGTGACGATCGTCCAGTGATTGGGGAAGGTCTTGGACGGAAAGGAAGGGCGCATCGCCGCGCTCACGCCGCCCGCGGCAAGGCCTGACAGCACCGGCGTCACCCCGCGATCCAGATAGTCGGGCCGGAACCCGTCGATCGAGATCAGGATGGTGACTGGCGGCTTCGCTTCGACTGCGGCGCTCGCCGATTGCGGGGCGGGGTGCGTGGCGCAGGCCGAGACGAGGAACAGGGGGGCTGCGGCGGCGAGGGGGCGGAGGAGGGGCATGTGCGACTCCGAGAGGTTCGCGCCCCTTTGCCCGAGCAGACGCCGCGTCGACAAGCGCCGATCGTCCAGCCTTTGATGGCGACGGGAAAAACCGTGGCGACCCGCGCCGCTTCAATCCTCAGACGTTAAAGCGGAAGAGCATCACATCGCCGTCATGGACGACATAATCCTTGCCCTCAGCGCGCAGCTTGCCGGCCTCGCGCGCGCCGCTTTCGCCGCCGAGCGCGATATAGTCGTCATAGGCGATCGTCTCTGCGCGGATGAATCCGCGCTCGAAATCGGTATGGATCTCGCCCGCCGCCTGCGGGGCCTTCGCGCCCTTGTGGACCGTCCAGGCGCGCGCTTCCTTGGGACCGACGGTGAAGAAGGTCAGGAGGTGAAGCAGCGTGTAGCCCGCGCGGATCACACGGGCGAGGCCGGTCTCCTCCAACCCAAGCTCGGAGAGGAACTCGCCGCGTTCCTCGGCCGCCATCGTCGCGATTTCGGCCTCGATCGCGGCGGAAACGATCACCGCCTCCGCCCCTTCGGCCCGGGCCTTGGCGAACACCCGCGCCGAGAAGTCATTGCCGTCGGCGGCGTGGCCCTCATCGACATTGCAGACATAAAGCACGGGCTTGGCGGTCAGCAACTGCGCCTGGTTCAGCGCCCGGCGTTCTTCCTCGTCCTTCGGTTCGGTCAGCCGCGCGGGCTTCCCCTCGCGAAGCAGATCGAGCGCCTGGCCGAGGACGGACGCGGCGATCTTCGATTCCTTGTCGCCCTGCTGCGCCTTCTTGACGAGGTTGGGCACGCGCTTTTCAAGGCTTTCCAGATCGGCGAGCATCAGTTCGGTCTCGACGGTCTCGGCGTCGGCGATCGGATCGACCTTGCCTTCGACATGCGTGATGTCGCCATCCTCGAAGCAGCGCAGGACATGCACGATCGCATCGACTTCGCGGATGTTGGCGAGGAACTGGTTGCCCAGCCCTTCGCCTTTTGATGCGCCGCGCACCAGCCCGGCAATGTCGACGAAGGCAAGCTGGGTCTCGATGATCTTCTGCGATCCGGCGACTTCCGCCAGCTTCTGGAGCCGGGGATCGGGAACGGCGACCTGCCCGACATTGGGCTCGATCGTGCAGAAGGGATAATTGGCCGCCTGCGCCGCCGCCGTTTCGGTCAGCGCGTTGAAAAGCGTCGATTTGCCGACGTTCGGCAGGCCAACGATGCCGCAGCGGAAACCCATGTCTGTTCGTCCGTTTCGATGAGGGGCGGCAGAGCGCCCGAAGGTTGTGAGGTCCGTTAGAGGAAGCGCGGCCGCAAGGCCAGCCCGCGCTACCAGCGGTAGTTGAAGCTGACGCTGATCCGTTCGCCCTTGCCCGCGCCGGGGATGACTTCATGCTTCAGCCAGCTTTCCCAAAGCAGGATCGTGCCCGGGTCCGGGCTTTTGGTGACGAAGCTCTGGAGATCCTCGGGCGCGTCGGCCCGGCGCGGCGGGGCGGCCATCATCATGCCGAGCCGGGGGTCTTCCAGCTTCAACCCGCCCGCGCCGGGCGGCACCGCGACATAGACGGTGCCCGACACGACGCTGTGCGGGTGAATATGGCTCGAATGGCCGCCGCCGGGCTTCAATATGTTCACCCACAGGCTGTCCAGCTTCAGCTTGCGGCCGCCAAGGTCGAAGGCGCAGGCGTCGGCGAAGGCGGCGACATGCTTGTCGAGGATGCGCTTCAGGTCGGCGAAGGCCGGGTCGCGGATCGGCAGGTCGTCGAGCGAGGCGTAGGAAGTGTAGCCGCGATAGCCATGATCGCGCGACCAGCGACGCCCCGCCATGTCCTGCTCTGCCAGCGCGCGGCAGGATTCCTCAAGCTCCGCGATCAGATCGGCGTCGCCAAGCCGCCCTTCGTAAAGGCGCGTCGCGAAAAGGCTGCTGATCGTCATGGCTGGCTGTCCTGCAGGCGAAGCGCGACCTCGCTCATAAAGCGGGCGTCGTCGCCCTTTGCGAGCCAGGGCGCTTCGGCCGCGATCGCGCCCAGCATGTCGGCCAGCGGATCAAGCTCGGCCTTGGCGTAATTGCCGAGGACATGGCCGGTCACACGGTCCTTGTGGCCGGGATGGCCGATGCCGATGCGAACGCGGCGAAAGGGATTGCCGATATGCGCCTCGGCCGAGCGCAGGCCGTTGTGCCCGGCGGTTCCGCCCCCCGTCTTTACCTTCACCTTGAAGGGCGCGAGATCGAGTTCGTCATGGAAAATGGTGAGGTCGCCGACATCAAGCTTGTAGAAGCGCATCGCCTCGCCGATCGCGCGGCCGCTCTCGTTCATGAATGTCGCGGGTTTGAGAAGGAGAATCTTCTCGCTGCCGATGCGGCCTTCGCTCGCCCACCCCTGAAAGCGGGTGCGCGGCGGTTCAAAACCATGGACTTCGGCGATGGCGTCGACCGCCATGAAGCCCGCATTATGGCGCTGCATCGCATATTGCGCGCCGGGATTGCCGAGGCCGACCCAGATCTGCATCGCGGAAAGCCCGGCCTGCCCCTGCGGTCGGCGGGAGCAGGCCGGATATTCTTATTCGGCGTCGGCGGCCGGCGCTTCTTCGTTGTCGCCCTCGGACGACTTGAGCGCCGACGGAGCAACGACCGTCGCGATGGTGAAGTCGCGATCGTCGATCGCCGAAGTCGCGCCCTTGGGCAGCGCGATGCCAGAGATGTGGATCGAGTCGCCGACATCGTAGCCGGCCAGATCGATCACCACTTCGTCGGGAATCGCCGCCGCATCGACGACGAGCTCCAGCTCGTGACGGACGATGTTGAGCACGCCGCCGCGCTTGATGCCGGGCGAGGCGTCCTCATTCTCGAAACGCACCGGCACCGCGACGGTGACGGTGGCGTGCTCCGAGATGCGGAGGAAGTCGACATGGAGCGGACGCTCCGTGACCGGGTGGAACTGGACGTCCTTCGGCAGGGTGCGCACCGGCTTGCCGCCAGCGTCGATCATCACCACCGAGTTCATGAAGTGGCCGGTGTGGAGCAGACGCGTCAGCGCCTTTTCTTCCACATGGATGCCGGTCGGCTCCTGATTGTTGCCGTAAATGACGGCAGGGACGCGGCCGGAATTGCGCAGGGCACGGGAGGCTCCCTTGCCTGCCCGGTCGCGCGTCTCGGCCGACAGCGTCAGCGCTTCGCTCATCGCATGTCTCCAATTCGCATAGGGTTTAAGTTCATTCCCAACGACGCCTCCAGGGATGACCATCGCGGGGAAGCGGGGCGCATAGCGGCGGATGCGCGGAAAAGCAAGCGAGGAGGGCTTATTGCAGGCGCTCGACGCGGTAGCCGTCGGCCTTCAGCTTTGCGATCACTGAGTCCGATCCCGCGAAATGGCCGGCACCGACCGCGACCATCACCGTGCCCGGCTTCGCCATGCGTTGCTCGATCCATCCGGCCCAGGCGGCGTTGCGCTGGCGGACCAGCCTGTCGGCGAGTTCGGGCGACAATTTCAGTTCCTCGTCGAAGGTCACTGCGATGCGCCTGACGTCGCCCTTGCTCCACGCTGCAATCATGTCGGTGATCTGTTTGCCGCCGTCGCCCGTCGCATCGTCCGCCATGCCGAGCAGCAACTTGCGCTGCGCGCTTTCCGGCAGCGAATCGAAATAGCCGAGCTGCTGTCGCGTCGTCTCCAGCCCGTCCACCGGCTTGCCCGCATCGCGGAACAGCGCGCCGAGCTGGCTGTCGACGCCGTTCAGCGGACTCGCCCCGCTGCCCTTGCCGGTCATCGTGCCGATGGTGAGCGCGGCCGCCCAGGTCTTGAGTCCGTCAAGCTGCGCGGGTTTCAGCCCGGCCTTGTCGATCGCGGCGGCGAGCGCGGCGCGCTTGTCGGCGGGCGCGCGGTCGAGGATCGGCGGCAGGCCGGGGGCGGTCGCCACCGCCTTGTAAGCGCTCGCCTGCGCGTTGGCGTCGCCGACATCGGCGATTTCCAGCACCAGCGTGCCGGCCCTGGCGAGCGCGGCGTTGAAGCGGGGCGTGCGCCAGTCATAGCGGTCGGGCAGCATATGGATGGTGCCGAACAGATAAATGGTCGTGTCCGGATCCGACACGCGCCACAGCGCGGGCTTCGCGACCTCGGCCTGCCCTGATCCGGAACAGGCGGAGACGAAGGCGGCGGCAAGGGGAATGAAGAGGCGGACGATGCGGATCATCCCCGCCCCATAACCGCCTTTGCCGCAGGCGTCAGTCCTTGACCCGTTCAGAAGCGACGCCGAGCGCCTTGAGCTTGGCCTGCACGCTGTCCGGCCCCGCCAGGTGCCCCGCGCCGACGGCGACGAACACAACGCCCGGCTGGTCGAGCCGCGCCTTGACCCATGCCGCCCAGCGGGCGTTGCGATCGGCGAGGAGGATCTTGCCGATTTCCGGATTTTCGTCGAGCGACTCGTTCATCACGCGGCCGAGCTTGTCGGCGTCGCCCGTCGCCCAGGCATCGACCATCGTTTCCATTTCGCCTGCGAGGGTAGGGAGCTCGTCGACGGTCGAATTGAGGAACTTGATCTGAAGCGGTTCGGGCAGCGTATCGAAATAGCCGATCTGCTGGTCGATCGTCTCCAGCCCGCCGATCGGCTTGCCTTCCTGCGTGGCGGTCGCGGTCAGCGCGCGTTCGACGCCGGTGGCGGGATCATAGCCCAGGCCCTTGAGCGGCATGACGGAAAGCGCGGTTGCAACGAACCAGGGCTCCAGCGGCTCGAACGCCGTCTCGGGCACGCCGAGCAGCTTGAGCGCAGCCTGATATTTGGCGAGCGCGGCGGGATCGAGCTTCGTGCTCAGGGGCTTGCCCGAGGGGTCGACGGCCAGCGACAGCATCTTTTGCGCCATCGCCGCCTGATCGGGCATGACGATTTCGAGCATCACCTGTTGCGCGCTTTCAAACGCTTTTTTCACCGGCCCGCCGAACCAGTCGATGTCTGGCGGCAGCACGTGGACCGTACCGAACAGATAGATGGTCGTATCCTGATCCTTGACCACCCATAGCGCGGGGTGCGCCTCACGCGCCGCAGCGGGCTGGGCGAGCAGGATGAAAGGCAGGGCGAAAAGCGCCAGAAGGCGGGCGATGAGGCGAGTCATGCCGCCACGCATAAAGGCGTGATCCTTAACGGTCTCCCCACTTGCTTGATTCCCGATCGTCCATCGGCCAAAGCGGCGCCAGATTTTTGCGACTGCGAAGACAGGAAAGACCGTGGCAGAGGCGAAGCCGCTCAGCTTCCAGAAGATGATCCTGACGCTCCACGATTATTGGAGCGATCGGGGCTGCGTGATCCTGCAGCCTTATGACATGGAAATGGGCGCGGGCACTTTCCACCCGGCGACGACGCTGCGCGCGCTGGGTCCGAAGGCGTGGAACGCCGCTTTCGTCCAGCCCTGCCGCCGCCCGACCGACGGCCGCTATGGCGAGAATCCCAACCGGCTCCAGCATTATTACCAGTATCAGGTGATATTGAAGCCGTCGCCGCCCGATCTGCAGGCGCTATATCTGGGGTCGCTCAAGGCCATCGGCGTCGATTTGCTGAAGCACGACATACGCTTCGTCGAGGACGACTGGGAAAGCCCGACGCTCGGCGCGTGGGGGCTGGGCTGGGAAGTCTGGTGCGACGGGATGGAAGTGACGCAGTTCACTTATTTCCAGCAGATGGGCGGTTATGACTGCAAGCCGGTGGCGGGTGAGCTGACCTACGGGCTGGAACGCCTCGCCATGTATATCCAGGGCAAGGACAGCGTGTACGATCTCGCGTTCAACGACGCCGGGGTGACTTATGGCGACGTGTTCCACGAGAATGAGGTCGAGATGTCGACCTGGAACTTCGAGGTCGCGAACACCGATGCGCTGTTCGACCTGTTCCGCAAGGCGGTGGCCGAATGCGAAAACAGCCTTGAGGCGAAGCTGCCCATCCCCGCCTATGAACAGGCGATCAAGGCCAGCCATGTGTTCAACCTGCTCAATGCGCGCGGCGTGATCTCGGTCGCCGAACGGCAGGCCTATATCGGCCGCGTCCGCGATCTGGCGAAGGGAAGCTGCGCGGCGTGGATGGAAAAGAACGGGTGGGAAGCGTGATGGCCGATTTCCTGCTCGAGTTGCTTTCGGAAGAAATCCCCGCGCGGATGCAGGACAAGGCGCGCGAGGATCTGGCGCGCCTGTTCGCCGCCGAACTGGACAAGGCCGGGCTGAAGGCGGAAGCGGTCGAGACCTTTGCGACGCCGCGCCGGCTGACGCTGATCGCGCGGGGCCTGCCCGTCGAGACGGCGGCGGTGTCCGAGGAGTTGAAGGGCCCGCGCGTCAGCGCGCCCGATCAGGCGATCGACGGCTTCCTGCGCAAGACCGGGCTGACGCGCGAGGCTCTCACCGAGCGCGACGGCGTGTGGTTCGCGGTGATCGAGAAGGCCGGCCGCGCGACGGCCGACGTGATCGCCGAGGCTGTGCCGGCGGTGATCCGCGCCTTCCCCTGGCCCAAGTCGATGCGCTGGGGCAATGCCTCATCGTCCACTGAGAGCCTGCGCTGGGTGCGCCCGCTGCAGGGCGTCATCGCGCTGCTCGGCGGCGAGGTCGTGCCGTTCGAGGTTGCGGGACTGGCGTCGGGGCGCGAGACCGTGGGGCATCGCTTCCTGTCCTCCGGCCCGATCGCGATCGAGGGGGCGGGCGACTATGCGCAGAAGCTGCGCGCCGCCCATGTCATCGTCGACCAGGACGAACGCCGCGCGATCATCCGCGACGGCGCCGCGAAGCTGGCGCGCGAGGCCGGGCTGGAGCTGATCGAGGATGAAGGCCTCGTCAGCGAAAATGCGGGGCTGACCGAGTGGCCCGCGCCGCTGCTCGGGCGGTTCGACGCCGATTTCCTCAGCGTCCCGCCCGAGGTGATCCAGCTCACCGCGCGCGTGAACCAGAAATATTTCGTCTGCCGCGATGCGGACGGCAAGCTCGCCAACGCCTTCGTCTGCACCGCGAACCTGCCCGCCAGCGACGGCGGCGTCGCGATCGTCGAGGGCAATCGCAAGGTGCTGGCCGCCCGCCTGTCCGACGCGCGCTTCTTCTACGAGACCGATTTGAAGGTGCCGCTGGAGAAGCAGGCGGAGAAGCTGTCGAACATCGTCTTTCACGAGAAGCTGGGCACCGTCGCCGACAAGGTCGATCGCGTCGCGAAGCTGGCGCGCTGGCTGGTGGAAGAGGGAATCGTAAAGGGCGCGGACCCGGCGCTGGCCGAACGCGCGGCGCGGCTGGCCAAGGCCGATCTCGTCACCGGCATGGTCGGCGAGTTTCCCGAGTTGCAGGGCCTGATGGGCGGCTATTACGCCGCCGCGCAGGGCGAGCCGAAGGAAGTCGCCGAGGCGATCCGCGACCATTACAAGCCCGTCGGGCAGGGCGATGACGTGCCGACCGCGCCGGTTACGGTGGCGGTGTCGCTGGCGGATAAGTTGGATACGCTGACGGCATTTTTCGCCATTGAAGAGCGTCCGACAGGATCGAAGGATCCCTACGCGCTTCGGCGGGCTGCGAATGGCGTCCTGCAAATTATCATCGCCAATCAAATTCGCATGGCCATACGCCAGGCGATGATGCCATCATCGACATCCGTATCGATGCAGTTCTTTCAGAATATTGCCGACAAGGCCAAGGCCCGAGTCGAAAATGACAGAAAGGCTGTAAGCGAGCCCTCGCAAGATAGCGCCGTCTTTCTCGAACAATTCCGTGAAAAGGCGAATGCGATCCGTGCGCGATTGGACGCGATCGTTGCCAACATCGCAGAAAAACCAGATTTTCGCGCGGAATTGCTCGACTTCTTCGCCGACCGCCTCAAGGTCCAGCAGCGCGAGGCCGGGGTTCGCCACGATCTGATCGACGCGGTGTTCGCGCTGGGCGGTGAGGACGATCTCGTCCGCCTGCTCGCGCGAGTGAAGGCGCTTCAGGCCTTCATCGAGACCGAGGATGGTGCGAACCTGCTCGCCGGCTATCGCCGCGCCGCCAATATCCTGAAGAAGGAAGGCGCAGAGGACGCGGTATGGAGCGCGCCCAACTACGCGCCCGAACCGGCCGAGGCTGCGCTGATCGGGGCGCTCGACGCGGCCGGGCCGCGCGCTGCGGCGGCGGTGGAGGCGGAGGATTTCGCGGGCGCCATGGCTGCGCTCGCCACGCTGCGCGCGCCGATCGATGCTTTCTTCGACGACGTGACGGTGAACGACGCCAATCTCGCCAAGCGCGCGGCCCGGCTCGCTTTGCTTGCGCGCATCAGGAACGCGGTGCACCGCGTCGCGGACTTCTCTCGTATCGAAAAGTGACAACCGACAGAAATTGAGGCCAAAGCGGGCCGCAGGAAGAGCCCGCAGCCTCGGACCAGGACCAGCTTGGGGACTAGAATGACGCAATATGTTTACCGCTTCGGCGGCGGCGTTTCGGACGGCGGCAAGGGAGACAAGAACCTCCTCGGCGGCAAGGGCGCGAACCTCGACGGCATGGCCTCGATCGGGCTTCCCGTGCCTCCCGGTTTCACCATCTCGACCGAGATGTGCACGCGCTACTATGAAGAAGGCGAGGCCTTTCCCGACAGCCTGCGCGCCGAAGTGGCGAACGGCATTGCGCATATCGAGGGCCTGACCGGCAAGCGCTTCGGCAACCCCGCCGATCCGCTGCTCGTCTCGGTCCGTTCGGGCGCGCGCGTGTCGATGCCGGGCATGATGGATACCGTCCTCAACCTTGGCCTCAATGACGAGACGGTGCTGGGCCTCGCTGCGACCAGCGGCGACGATCGCTTCGCCTGGGACAGCTATCGCCGCTTCATCCAGATGTATTCGGATGTCGTGCTCGAGCTCGATCATGGCGCGTTCGAGGAAGCCCTTGAAATCGCCAAGGAGGACAAGGGCCATTTCCTCGACACCGATCTGACCGCCGCCGACTGGCAGGCGCTGGTCGGCGAATATAAGAAGATCGTCGAGGCGCAGTGGGGCCGGCCTTTCCCGCAGGACGTGCACGACCAGTTGTGGGGCGCGATCGGCGCGGTGTTTGGCTCGTGGCAGTCGGAGCGTGCGAAGGTCTATCGCCGGCTCAATGACATTCCGGGCGACTGGGGCACCGCCGTCAACGTGCAGGCGATGGTTTTCGGCAATATGGGCGACACATCGGCGACGGGCGTGGCCTTCACGCGCGATCCGGCGACGGGCGAGCGCGCTTATTATGGCGAGTTCCTCATCAATGCGCAGGGCGAGGATGTCGTCGCGGGCATCCGCACGCCGCAATATCTGACGAAGGCGGCGCGCGAGCGGGCAGGGGCCAAGCCGCTGTCGATGGAAGAGGCGATGCCCGAGACTTTCGGCGAGCTGGCGCGCGTTTTCGACCTGCTCGAAACCCATTATCGCGACATGCAGGACATCGAGTTCACCGTCGAGCGCGGCAAGCTGTGGATGCTTCAGACGCGTTCGGGCAAGCGCACCGCCAAGGCCGCGCTCAAGATCGCGGTCGACATGGCGAACGAAGGGCTGATCAATCGTGAGGAAGCGGTGCTGCGCGTCGATCCCGCCGCGCTCGACCAGCTTCTGCATCCGACGCTCGATCCCAAGGCGCCGCGCGACGTGCTGACCAAGGGGCTTCCCGCATCGCCGGGCGCGGCTTCGGGCGCGGTGGTGTTCGATGCCGATACGGCCGAGAAGCGCGCCGAGTTGGGCGAAGCGGTGATCCTGGTGCGGATCGAGACCTCGCCGGAGGATATTCACGGCATGCACGCCGCGAAGGGCATCCTGACGGCGCGCGGCGGCATGACCAGCCACGCGGCGGTCGTCGCGCGCGGCATGGGGCGGCCCTGCGTTTCGGGCGCGGGCACGCTCGCGATCGACGCGAAGGAAAAGCTGTTCCGCGTCGGCCAGCGGGTGATCCGCGAAGGCGAGATCGTGACGATTGACGGCGCATCGGGCGAAGTGATGGCGGGCGAAGTCGCTACCGTGCAGCCCGAGCTGGCGGGCGATTTCGGCACGCTGATGGGCTGGGCCGACGAAGTTCGCCGCCTGAAGGTGCGCGCCAATGCCGAGACGCCGCTGGATTGCCGCACCGCGCGCGATTTCGGCGCCGAGGGCGTCGGTCTGTGCCGCACCGAGCATATGTTCTTCGACGCGGCGCGCATCACCGCCGTCCGCCAGATGATCCTCGCGGAGAATGAGGCGGGGCGTCGCGCGGCGCTCGACAAGCTGCTTCCCGAACAGCGCGGCGACTTCACCGAGATTTTCGAGGTGATGGCCGGTCTGCCGGTGACGATCCGCCTGCTCGATCCGCCGCTCCACGAGTTCCTGCCGCACGAGGAAGCGGAGTTTGCGGAAGTGGCCGCCGCCGCCGATGTGAGCGTCGATACGCTCAAGCGCCGCGCGGCCGAGCTCCACGAGTTCAATCCGATGCTGGGGCATCGCGGCTGCCGCCTTGGCGTCACTTA
>QFNN01000173.1 GCA_003240855.1 Sphingomonas sanxanigenens | reverse complement strand
ACGGCTGCGGCATGGCCGTAGCGCACCCAGTTCGTCATGGCGTTGGACATGAAGCCGTGGATGAGGACGACGGGGCGACCCTCGCCGCGCTCGTGCCAGGCAAGGCGGACGCCATCGGAAGCGGTGAAATAGTCAGTCATCGCCGTTGCGCATAGCGCCCTGCTCCGCCGACCGTCCAGCCTTTGATCCCCAGCCGCAGCGGCATAAGCTTCACTTGATATAATATATGGTGCTTATTATGAGCCTCTCGCATGGGGGACAGCTTCACCTTTCTGATCGGCGACGTATCACGCCTGATGCGGCGGCGCTTTGACGAGCGCGCGCGCGCCATCGGCGTAACGCGCGCGCAGTGGAAACTGATCTTCACCCTCTCGCGCAACGAGGGGGCGAACCAGGGCGCGCTCGCCGAGCTGATCGACGTCGAGCCGATCACGATCGGCCGCATGGTCGACCGGCTGGAGGAAGCCGGAATGGTCGAGCGCCGGCCCGACCCGCGCGACCGACGCGCCTGGCGCCTTTATCTGACTGACAAGGCCCAGCCGCTGCTGACCGAACTGCGCGTGCTGGGCGATGCGATGGTCGAGGAGGTGATGGCCGGGATCGACGACGCGGAGCGCGACCGCGCCACCGCCATTCTTGAAATCATGCGCGCCCGCCTGACCGCAAACGGCGACGCGCCCGACAGTTCAACGAAAGTCGCAGATCATGGCTGATGCCGACCGCCCCATCATCGCCGGTTCCAGCGCCGATGCGCCTGCCGGATTGAAGCCGCGCCGCCGCGTGTCGCACACCGCGATCATGCTGGCGTTGCCGCTGTTGCTGGTCGCGGCCGGCGCTTATGCCTGGTTCACCTCGGGCCGTTACGTCTCGACCGACAACGCCTATGTCCAGCAGGACAAGGTTTCGGTCAGCGCCGATGTGGGCGGGCGGATCGTGGCGGTGAACGCGCGCGAGAACCAGATGGTCAAGCAGGGCGATCTGCTGTTTCGTATTGATCCCGAGCCCTATCGCATCGCGCTGGAGCAGGCGAACGCCGCCATCGCCACCGCGCAGGTCGACGTGACCAGCCTGAAATCGAGCTATGAAGCGAAGCAGGGCGACATTGTGGGCGCGCGCGACGCCATCCAGAATGCGCAGGAGGATTATGACCGGCAGGTCGCGCTGAAGAAGCAGGGCTTCACCACCCTCGCCCGCCTCCAGCAGTCGCAGCACGCGCTGGAACAGGCGCGGGTGCAGTTGCAGAACGCCATTTCCGCAGCCGCCGAGGCCAAGGCCAAGCTGGCGACGGGATCAGCGGTGCCAGGCGTCAACCCGCAGATCGCCGCCGCGATCGCGCAGCGCGACAAGGCCGCGCTCGACCTTGCCCGTACCGAGATGCGCGCGCCCGTTTCAGGACAGGTGAGCCAGTCCGAACGGCTGCAGGTCGGGCAGATGATGATAACCGGCCTGCCCGCCGTCAGCATCGTCATCAGCGGCAATTCCTGGGTAGAGGCGAACTTCAAGGAAACGCAGCTCGCCCATATGCGCGTCGGCCAGCCCGCCGAGGTCGAAGTCGATTCCTTTCCGGGCCTGAAACTCAGGGGCCATGTGATGAGCATCGGCGCAGGCACCGGCTCCGAGTTTTCAGTCCTCCCCGCGCAGAACGCCAATGGCAACTGGGTGAAAGTGACGCAGCGCGTGCCCGTGCGCATCGCGATCGACGACACTTCCGGGCGCCAGCTCATCGCCGGGCAGAGCGCGCATGTGAAGGTCGACACCGGCGACCATGGCCGCTGAGCACGAACATGGCGCGGCGCTTCAGACGAAGCATCGCGGCATCCTGACCGTCGCCGTGATGATGGCGACGGTGATGCAGATCCTGGACACCACCATCGCCAACGTCGCCCTGCCCCATATGCAGGCGAGCCTGAACGCGACGACCGACACGATCACCTGGGTTCTGACGAGCTATATCGTCGCATCCGCGATCGCGATGCCGGTAACGGGCTGGCTGTCCGACCGGGTGGGATCGCGCAACCTGTTCATCTTTTCCGCCATCGGCTTCGTCGCGGCGTCGATGCTGTGCGGGATCGCGACCGGGCTTGAGGAAATGGTGCTGTTCCGCGCGCTGCAGGGCATATCGGCGGCGTTTATCAATCCATTGTCGCAGACGGTGATGCTCGACATCAATCCGCCGCACCGCCAGGCGTCCGCCATGGCGGTTTGGGGCATGGGCGTGATGATCGGCCCGATCATGGGGCCTGTGCTGGGCGGATGGCTGACCGACAATTTCGACTGGCGCTGGTGCTTTTACGTCAACGTGCCCGTCGGCGTCGTCACCGTGGCGCTGCTGTGGTGGCTGCTGCCGTCGCGGCCCCGCGTGGAGCGGCGGTTCGACCTGATCGGCTTCTCGCTGCTCGGGCTGGCGCTGTCGGCGTTTCAGATCATGCTCGATCGCGGGCAGCAACAGGACTGGTTCTCGTCGTGGGAGATCGTCGTCGAGGCAGGCGTCGCCGCCGCCGCCGCGTGGATGTTCGTCGTCCACCTGCTGACCGCGCCGCACCCGATGTTCGATCGCGCCATGCTCGCCAACCGCAACCTGCTGACCGCGATGTTCTTCATGCTCGTCACCGGGTTGATGATGTACGCGACGATGGCGCTGCTGCCGCCGATGCTCCAGACGATCTGGGATTATCCCGTGGTCGATACCGGCGTGCTGCTTGCGCCGCGCGGCGTGGGCGTGCTGATGAGCATGTGGGTGGCGGGGCGGCTGACCGGCAAGGTCGATCCGCGCATCCTGATCGGCACGGGCATGACCGTCGCCGCCGCATCGCTGTGGCAGATGACGACATGGTCGTTGGGCATGGACTGGCACATGATCGTCGCCAGCGGCTTCATCCAGGGCCTGGGGTTGGGGCTGGTGTTCATGCCGCTGAACATGAGCGCTTTCGCGACGCTGAACCCTCGCTATCGTCCCGAAGGCGCAAGTCTGCTCAATCTGCTGCGCAGCATCGGGTCGTCAGCGGGCATCTCGATCGTCACTTTCATGCTGACGCGCAACGCGCAGACCAGTCATCAGGATCTCGCCGGGCATATCACGCCGTTCAGCCTGCCCTCGATCGATCCGACCAACGCGATGGCGATGGGCGGCGCGGGCGATTCGATGATGGCGATGATCGACGCCGAGGTGAACCGCCAGGCGCTGATGATCGCCTATCTCGACGACTTCAAGATGATGGCGATCGTGACGCTGGTGACCATCCCGCTGGTGATGTTGCTGCGCAGGCCTACAGGCCCGGCGGCGAAGCCCGATCCGGCGCATGCCGTGATGGAATAGAG
>QFNN01000002.1 GCA_003240855.1 Sphingomonas sanxanigenens | reverse complement strand
ATCGTCGCCTCAGGGTCCGAGACGCGGATCATCGTGTGGAGATATTTCATGCGCCCTTCATAGGCGCTGGACGCCGGTTTGAAAATGCGGCCGCGCGGGGATTTTACGGCCGATCAGGATTTCGGCTGTTCGGCGTCGAGCTGCTTGAGGTTGGCCGCGGCGGCCTCCGCAGCCGGGCTTCCGGGCTGGGTTGCGATCGCGCCTTGCCAGGCGGCGCGCGCGGCGTCGGGCGCGTTGGAGAGAATCGCGATATTGCCGGCCTCGAGCGCCACCGAGGCGTCGTCGGGCGATCGCTTCGACGCTTCGCCTATGTCTTTCTGCGCGCGGGCGAGATCGCCCTGCCGGCGCGCAAGCGTCGCCGAGAGCAGCCAGGCGAGCGGATCGTCGGGCACGCGCTGGATCGCGAGATCGAGATCGGCGCGCGCCGCCTTGAGATCGCCCATCGCGACCGAGGCGCGCGCGCGATCGAGGCTTGCCTCGCCAAGCGAGGGGCCGACCAGCTCGCCGCGCGCCATTGCGGCATCGAACGCCGCGCGCGCGGCGGGCGCGTTGCCGCCAGCCAGCCGCGCATTGCCCGTCTGCATCCACAGATCGGCGGCGGGCGCCTGGCGCGAAATCTCCGCCTCGCGCGCACCCTGCTCGAAAGCGGTCGCGGCGGCGGCCCATTGCAGCTTCCTGGCGTAGGCGACGCCGAGGCACTGGCGCGCGAGCGCGCCGCCGCCCCGCAAATGCCAGTTATTGGCCTCGACGATCGCCTTGTCGGGATCGGCGGCGACCGAGCCGAGGCACATGTCGAGCAATTGCTGGTTGGTCGGCGGCGCGGTGCGAGGCGCGGCCGGTGGCGTGGCGGCAGGCGTTTCGGCGGCGAGGAGAAGGAGAATGGGGAGCATCAGCAAAGCGCCTCGACGGTCGCCAGCATCAGCGCGATGTCCTGATCGCGCGACAGGCGGTGATCGCCATCCTTGACGAGCAACGTCTGCACATCGGCTGAACGAAGCCGTTCGGCGAGGTGAAGCGAATGACGCCAGGGAACGTCCGGATCATTCTGGCCATGGAGCAGTCGCACCGGGCAGTCGATCGCGATCTCGCCCTGGGGCAGACGATGCGCCTCGCCCGATTGCCAGAAGGCGCGCGTGGTGACGGTGGGCGTCGCCGCATAGTCGGACGCCTGTTCAAGCCGGCCGCGCAAGAGGATTTCCCGCTTCTCGGCCTCGCTATACCCCCAATCGGTGAAATCGGGCGCCGCCGCGACGCCGACAAGACCGGCGACGCGACCGGGCCGCGCGAGCGCCGCGAGAAGCATGATCCAGCCGCCCATCGAGGAGCCGACGAGAATGACCGGCCCGTCGACCTGGCTGTCGATCATCGCCAGCGCATCGTCGCGCCAGCGCGCCAGCGTCGCGGCCTCGAAATCGCCCTCGCTCGCTCCGCAGCCCGTATAGTCGAAGCGCAGCATCGCGCGACCGCGCCGGGCCGCCCAGCGATCGAGCGCCAGCGCCTTGCCGCCCGTCATGTCCGACATATAGCCGGGCAGGAACAGGATCGTCGGCCCCGCCCCTGCGCGCTTCACAAAGGCCAGACGCACGCTGTCGCCGCGATCCAGCCAGCCCGTCACGCCCCCTTCGGGCGCGATCAGATCACCCATTCGATCGACTGGACCTCGATATTGGCGCGGCGCTTGGCGTCGCGCTTCGCGACCATCTCGTCATAAAGCTTCCTGACCGTGCCGCTGCCGGTGGTGACGAACACGCCCGGGATGACAGCGTGGATCATGCAGGCGACGCCGCCCGCGACCATCCGCACGCCGAAACCGCCCGCCGCCGCAAAATGCTCGCCATAGGTTTCGCCGACTTCGGCGGGATGATGGCGGAAAAGGCGGTTCAGCATCAGTCGTCCCATAGGCTGTTGAGAAGGGGGAACGATAGCGCCTGAATGCACGCATCGCACGGAAAAAAGCCCCCGCACCCATGAAGAAGGCGGAAAATTGCGCGCGGCTTGCCTATATCGGGGCGGCGCGGGCATAAGCCGCGCGCAATTACGCAATCCTAGCCAAGGCAAGACCCCTTCCATGTCCGAGATGATCAAGATCAGCCTGCCCGACGGTTCCGTGCGCGAGATGCCGCGCGGCACTACCCCGGCGGACGTGGCTGCGGCGATCGGGCCGGGGCTGGCCAAGGCGGCGATCGCGGCGCGCGTGGACGGCGAACTGCGCGACATTGGAAGGCCGCTGGATCGGGATGCGACGCTGGCGCTGGTCACCGCGCGCGACGAGGCCGATGCGCTCGAACTCGCGCGGCACGATTTTGCGCATGTGCTGGCGGAAGCGGTACAGACGCTGTTTCCGGGCACGCAGATCACCTTCGGCCCCTCGACCGACGATGGCTTCTATTACGACTTCGCGCCGAGGGAGCGGCCCTTCACCGAGGAGGATCTGCCCGCGATCGAGGCCGAGATGCGCCGCATCATCGCCGCCGACAAGCCGCTGAAGCGCGAAGTGTGGAGCCGCGAGGCGCTGATTGCGCGCTGGCGCGAAGAGGGCGAGAGCTTCAAGGCCGAATGGGCCGCCGAGCTTCCCGAGGGCGACGAGCTGACGGTCTATTGGTCCGGCAGCGACTGGCTCGACATGTGCCGCGGGCCGCACCTCGCCTCGACCGGCAAGCTCGACCCCCAGGCGTTCAGGCTGACGCGCGTCTCCGGCGCTTACTGGCGCGGCGACCAGAAGAACGCGATGCTCTCGCGCATCTACGGCACGGGCTGGCTCAACAAGAAGCAGCTCGACGCGCATCTCCACCGGCTGGAAGAGGCGGCCAAGCGCGACCATCGCAAGATCGGGCAGGAGATGGACCTGTTCCACCTCCAGTCAGAAGCGCAGGGCAGCGTATTCTGGCACCCCAAAGGCTATATCATCTGGCGCCAGTTGGAGGCCTATATGCGCCGCCGGCTGGACGCCGCCGGCTATGTCGAGGTCAAGACCCCGCAACTGATGGACGCGCGCCAGTGGGAGCAGTCGGGCCACTGGGGCAAATATCGCGAAAATATGTTCGTCGTTCCCGACGAGATCCCGTCGACCGAGGATGATGGCCCCGTGCTGTCGGGCAAGGCCGATCTGATGGCGCTGAAGCCGATGAACTGCCCGGCGCACGTCCTGATCTTCCGCCAGGGAATCAAAAGCTATCGCGATCTGCCCATCCGCATGGCCGAATTCGGCTGCTGCCACCGCAACGAGCCGCACGGCGCGCTGCACGGCATCATGCGCGTGCGCCAGTTCACGCAGGACGACGCGCACATCTTCGTGCGCGAGGATCAGTTGATCGACGAAATCCGCCAGTTCTGCGACCTGCTCGACAGCGTCTACAAGCATCTCGGCTTCGACAAATATGCGATCAAGCTGGCGCTGCGCCCCGAGAAGCGCTTCGGCAGCGACGAAATGTGGGACAATGCCGAGCAGGTTCTGCGCGACGCAGTGCGCGCCGCTGGACGCGACACCGAAGATTATGGCTGGGAAGAGCTGGAGGGCGAAGGCGCCTTCTACGCGCCCAAGCTGGAGTTCCACCTGACCGACGCTATCGGCCGCACCTGGCAGGTCGGCACGATCCAGGCGGATGAGGTGCTGCCCGAGCGGCTGGACGCAAGCTATGTCGGCGAGGATGGCCAGCGCCACCGCCCCATCATGCTCCACCGCGCCATCCTGGGCACGTTCGAGCGCTTCATCGGCATCCTCATCGAGCATCATGCCGGGCGCTTCCCGCTGTGGCTGGCGCCGGTGCAGGCGGTGGTGGCGACGATCGTGTCGGACGCCGACGGCTATGCGCAGGATGTCGTGGCGAAGCTGGGCGCCGCCGGGCTGCGCGCCGAGTCTGATACGCGCAACGAGAAGATCAACTACAAGGTGCGCGAACATTCGCTGGCGAAGGTTCCGCACCTGCTGGTGATCGGCAAGCGCGAGGCCGAGGAAGGCACGGTCGCGATCCGCACGCTGGGCCAGGAAGGCCAGCGCATAATGCCGCTCGACGAGGCGATCGCGATGCTGAAGGCCGAAGCGACGCCGCCCGACCAGCGTTG
Source organism: Sphingomonas sanxanigenens (assembly GCA_003240855.1). GTDB lineage: Bacteria > Pseudomonadota > Alphaproteobacteria > Sphingomonadales > Sphingomonadaceae > Sphingomonas_L > Sphingomonas_L sanxanigenens_A. Next base: position 140,335 of record QFNN01000002.1, on the reverse strand, counting down.
ATGCAGGCCGGGCGCCGCCGATCAGGGCTGGTCGTCGGCGCCCGGAACCACGACTCCGGCTTCCTTCCCAAGCGCTTTCAGCTTGTCCTTGCTCATATGCTTGTCGAGCTTGGCAAGTTCGGCGGCGACCAGCGGATCGCTCATCAACCCGCGCATGGCGACTGCGCCAAGCGTCTGGAATGCGCTCTCGAACGCAGCGCTTCCTTCATATTTGAGCGCGGCCACGCTTTCAGCATGGCAGGTGTCCGCGATCAGACGAACGAAGAGCGCGCCGCCCTCCTGCGCCAATTTGTCGCGCTGATCGCTGGTGACGGACGATAGGTCGCGAGTCGCCGAACTGGCCGTCATCGCCCCGAAAACCCAGCGCATCAGCAGCGTCTTGTCCGCCTCGGTCGATTTCGTGACCAGGCAGCGCGCGAGATCGTCGGAATATAAGCCGGCTGTCGCCGACGATGCGCAGCAGCCCAGCCCCAGACCAACCATGAGCCACAATTTCATACCGCCCCCAAAATAGATCACTTCCCCATTTTCATATGGGCGAAGCGAAAGCCGGCGGGCAACTGTTGTTGATAGGGCGCAGGGCGGAGCGAAACGATCCGCCGCCTTCGCGCGCCGCCTTTCCAAATTGCGCGGAAAGCACTAAATTGGAATCCGATCAGCAACCAGGAGATAGGGTTATACGTCCTCCCATGATGCGGCGCCCGATGGCGCCCGCGCCGGCCAACGGGCCGCGCTTCAACGAATTTATCCAATCGCCCAAAGTCCGGGTGATTGACGAGAATGGCGAAAATCTGGGCGTGATGTACACGCGCGAGGCGATGGAGCAGGCGGCCGAAGTGGGCCTCGACCTGGTCGAAGTGTCGCCCAACGCGGACCCGCCTGTCGCCAAGTTCCTCGACGTCGGCAAGTTCAAATACGAGGCGCAGAAAAAGGCGAACCTCGCGCGCAAATCGCAAAAGACGCAGGAGATCAAGGAGATCAAAATGCGTCCGAACATCGACGACCACGACTATGAGACGAAGATGAAGAAGATCTTCGAGTTCATCGGCGAGGGCGACAAGGTGAAGGTGACTCTGCGCTTCCGCGGCCGCGAGCTGAGCCACGGCCAGCTTGGCATGCAGCTTCTCCAGCGCGTGCAGGCGGATACGCTCGAGATCGCCAAGGTCGAGGCGCACCCCCGCATGGAAGGGCGCCAGATGCTGATGGTCATCGCTCCCAAATGAGCGAATCCGGGGGCGCTCTCTTTCGTTTGCATTCGACGGAAGAGAGCGCCCCCCTTTGAATCAATGGGCTTTTCGACGCCCGCACCTTTCCTTTTACGTGAGCGGAAAGCCCGGTTGCCGTAGCGTCAACCGGGGGCGCTGTTGCATATTCGCCGCGAAACATAAAAAATAACGGATTTCCGCCATTTAGGCGATGGCATCTTTGCCACAGCTACGATAGGCTGGCGGTCAAACAACAAAATAAAGTTTATTGGAGGAGAGTTTGATGCCCAAGCATATTTGGTTGATGACGGCTGCCTGCGCTGCACTGGCTGCGCCTGCGATGGCGCAGGAAGCGGCGCCGCAGGCCGCCGCCGGGGAAACCGATACCGGCGCCGATATTATCGTCACCGCGCAAGGCCGCGCCCAGCAATTGCAGGACGTGCCGCTGGCCATTTCGGCCGTCAGCGGTGAAGCGCTGACCAATTCGGGCGCGACCGACATCCGCCAGCTCAACCAGCTCGCGCCGTCGCTGCTCGTGTCCTCCACCGGCTCCGAAGCCAACGGGTCGGCGCGCGTTCGCGGCGTCGGCACCGTGGGCGATAATCCGGGACTTGAAAGCTCGGTCGCGGTGTTCATCGACGGCGTCTACCGCGCGCGCACCGGCGCCGGTCTCAACGACATTGGCGACGTCGAGCGCGTGGAGGTCCAGCGCGGCCCCCAGGGCACGCTCGGCGGCCGCAACGCATCGGCGGGCCTCATCAGCATCGTCACCAAGAAGCCGAGTTTCTCCGGCCTCGGCGTGACGGGAGAGGCGACCTACGGCAATTATAATTTCTGGCGACTCGTCGGCAGCGTCAACGCGCCGGTTTCGGAAACCGTGGCGGTTCGCGTCGACGGGCTGTGGTCCAAGCGCGACGGCTTCTACAAGGATCTCGTCAACGATACGCGCGTCAATAACCGCGACCGCTATTTCGTACGCGGCCAGGTGCTGTTCGAGCCGACGAGCGATATCAGCCTGCGCCTGATCGGCGATTACACGCACCGCAACGAAAAATGCTGCGCCGCCGCCTATGTCCGCCGTGCGGACAATGCCGAGGTCGGTTCGCTGCTTGACCCCACCAAGAACACGATCATCAAGACGATGATCGATCTGGGCCAGAATCCTGCGGCTTTCACCGACGATCCCTATAACCGGAACATCTATGTGTCGTCGGGCCGCAGCTATGCCGGCAAGACTACCGACTGGGGCTTTTCGGGCCAGCTCGACTGGGATTTCGGCGGCGCGAAGCTGACCTCGATCACCGCCTATCGCAACTATGAGACGAACCAGGGCTCGGACACCGACTCTAGCCAGCTCGACCTGCTGTATCGCGAACCGGGCAAGGACGCCTATGACCGGCGTTTCCGCACATTCAGCCAGGAACTCCGCCTGCAGGGCTCGGCCTTCGACAACAAGCTCGACTGGCTGGTCGGCGGCTATTACTCGCATGAGTCGCTGCGTCTCGTCGACAATCTGCACTTCGGCCGCGACTATGGGCGCTTCGCCACTTGCCGCGTCGTCTCCGGCAGTTCGCTGTCCGCGCTTTATTCGCCGACCTCGGCGGGCTGCCTTGCAGCGCGCCCGGCGCTGTTCGGCGCAGCATCGCCGCTCGTCTGGTCGGCTTTCGACCGGCTCGATTCGGTTCGCGACGTCGGCAGCATCAACGATACCTACCGTCAGCGCAGCAACAACTTCGCTTTCTTCACGCACAACATCTTCCACATCACCGACAAGCTGGACGTGACGCTGGGCGTGCGCTGGACGAAGGAAATCAAGAAGTTCAACGCGACGTTCAACAACAACAACAGCTTCTGTCTGCCGCAGCAGCAGGCGCTTGGCCCGCTGCTCACCAACCCGGCGCTGGCGCAGCTCGCCGGTTCGCTGATCACGCTGACCTGCCTCGGCAATTCGAGCAGCGAGATCAACGGCGACACCGCGCATGACCGGCGCAGCGAGGATCAGTTCACCGGCACCGCTATCGTCTCGTGGAAGCCGATCGACGACCTGCTGCTCTACGCCAGCTACGCGCGCGGTTATAAGGCGGGCGGCTTCAACCTCGACCGCTCGTCGATCAAGTCGCCGCTGACCCCGATGGGCGGCCAGACCGGATTGCAGAATCTGGTCGGCAGCGGCGTGCTGCAGTTCGGCGCCGAAAAGGTGACGTCATATGAAGTGGGCGGCAAATTCTCGATCCGCGGCTTCAACTTCAACGTCTCGGCCTTCCGCGAGGAGTTCAGCAACTTCCAGCTCAACACCTTCAACGGCTCGAACTATATCGTCCAGAACATCAACGGCTGTAAGAACCTGATCGACGGCAGCGACGCCGACACCGACACCAGCGCGGCGACCGGCTCTTGCGCCAAGGGCGACGTGACCTACGGCGTGCTGGCGCAGGGCGTCGAGCTCGAAGCCAATGTCTCGCCGGTCCGCTACGTCCAGTTCAATGCGGGCCTGACCTACGCCAGCACGAAGTATCGCAAGGACCTCGTCGGCAGCGCCACCGGCCTGCCGCTCGACCCCGCGCTGCGCGTGCTGCCGGGCAAGCAGATCTCCAACGCGCCGAGGATCGTGACGACGGCGTCGTTCAGTTGGACGCCGCCGATCGGCAGCACCGGCCTGTCGGGTCTGCTCTATGTCGATAGCCGCCTGACCGGCGACTATAACACGGGTTCCGATCTGTACCCCCAGAAGGCGCAGGACGGTTTCGCCCTGGTCAACGCCCGCATCGGCATTCGCGGCCCCGACCAGCGCTGGGCGGTCGAGGTCTGGACGCAGAACATCTTCAACAAGGGCTATATGCAGGTCGCGTTCAACTCGTCCTTCCAAGCGGGCGCGGCTTCGCCGAACTTCACCTCGTCGTCGCAATATCCTGGCGGCGCGCAGATTTTCTCGGCCTATCTGGCCGAGCCGCGCACCTATGGTCTGACGCTGCGCGGCAAGTTCTGATCGCCTGACAGCGACGCCTTATTGGCCCGTCCCGCACCCAGCGGGGCGGGCCTTTTCTTTTTCGAGGCAAAGCGGATCAGGCCGCCGTCCGCTTCTCCGGCGCGCCGGGCGCGGCTTCGATCAGACGCTTTTCAAGCGCCTTCAGCCGCGCCGGCGCGGTGATCTTGTCGCCGATCAGGTCAGTCAGATAGAAAGTGTCGACGGCGCGCTCGCCATAAGTGGCGACGTGCGCGGAATGGATCGTCACTTTCGATTCGAAGAGTGCACGCGCAAGGCTGTTGAGCAGCGCCGGGCGATCCTGCGCGTTGACCTCGATCACCGTATAGCGATTGGACGCCTTGTTATCGACGAAAACGCTGGGTTCGATGCGGAAGGCCTCGGCCCGCGTCCGCACCAGCGGCTTGGCGGCGAGCCGATCGGTCAGGCGGTTGCGGTTGGCGAGCGAATCCTCAATCGCCGCGCGCAACCGTTCGAGCCGGTCAGCCTCGTCGAAGGGGCGGCCGAACGGATCCTGGACGAGGAAGTTGTCGAGCGCCATGCCGTCGCGCGTCGTATGGATGCGCGCGTCGATGACGCTGCCGCCCGCAAGGTGAATCGCGCCTGCGATCCGGTAGAACAGGCCCGGATGATCAGCGGCATAGACGGTGACCAGAGTCGCGCCGCGTTCGGGATAGACCTGCGCGCCGATCGACAGCGGCTTGTCGCCTGCGTCCGCCACATGGCGGGCATTGCGCGCCTGCACGTCGACCGGCTCGGCAATCCAGTAGCTTTCGGGCAGGCGGCGGACATAGCGATCAAACGCCGCCGCGTTCCAGCCGAGCAACTGGCGCAACTCCTCCTGCTTGGCGGCGACGCGTTCCTTGCGCCCCGTCTGCTTGTGGCCGAGCCTCAGCACTTCCTCCGCCGCATTGTAGAGATCGATGAGAAGCTGGCGCTTCCATCCATTCCACACGCCGGGGCCAACCGCGCGGATGTCGACGACGGTCAGCAACAGCAACAGGCGCAGCCGCTCGGTGCTCTGCACCGCCTCGACGAAATCGAGAATGGTCTTGAAGTCGGCGAGGTCGCGCTTGAACGCGGTCGCCGACATCAGCAGATGCCAACGCACCAGCCAGGCGACCAGCTCGGTCTCTGCCGGGGTCAGCCCGAAGCGCGGGCAAAGCTCCTCCGCCACTTTTGCACCGAGGACGCTGTGATCGCCGCCCCTGCCCTTGGCGATATCGTGCAGCAGGACCGACACATAGAGCACGCGCCGCGAAGTGATCTGGTGGATCAGGACGCTCGCGAGCGGATGATCTTCCTTGAACAGCCCGCGCTCGATCTTCGACAACAGGCCGATCGCGCGGATTGAATGCTCGTCGACCGTATAGTGATGATACATGTCGAACTGCATCTGAGCGACGACGCGGCCAAAATCGGGAACGAAGCGGCCAAATACCCCCGCCTCGTTCATCCAGCGCAGCACCGTTTCCGGATCGCGCGGCGAGGTGAGCACATCGAGGAACAGCGCATTGGCGCGCGGATCGCGGCGGACGGCGGCGTTGATCAGCCTCGCGTCACGCCCCGCGATGCGCATCGCCTGCGGGTGGATTTCAAGGCCGTGCCTGTCCGCCAGCGCGAACATCTCGATCAGTCGAACGGGATCCTCGGCGAGGAAATCATCGGACGGCAGCGCAAGCCGGCCGCGATCAAGGCGGAAGCCGTTCAGCCCGCGCGGGGTGCGCCTGAGCAGCGGCAGGCCGATCCGCCGCCCCTTGCTGGCGAAGCTGTCGTCGAGATGCGCCAGGAACACGCCGGTCAGGTCGCCGACCTTCTTCGCTTCTAGAAAATAGTGGCGCATGAAGCGCTCGACTGCGGAACTGCCCGGCCGGTTGGCGTAGCGCATCCGATCGGCGATCTCGCGCTGATAGTCGAACGTCAGCCGTTCCTCGGCGCGGCCGGCAAGCAGATGCAGGTGGCAGCGCACCGCCCACAGGAAGTTCTCCGCGCTCTGGAACTGGCGCAGCTCGGCGCGGGTCAGCAGCCCTTTCTCGACCAGATCGCTGACGCTCTGGACGCGATAGATATATTTGCCGATCCAGAAGAGCGTGTGCAGATCGCGCAGGCCGCCCTTGCCTTCCTTGACGTTCGGCTCGACGACATAGCGGCTGTCGCCCATGCGCTTGTGGCGCTCGTTGCGCTCGGCCAGCTTCTCGCTGATGAAGGCGCGCGCGGTGCCAGCCGCCACCTCCAGCCCGAAGCGCGCCGCCGCCTCATCGTAAAGCGCCTGATCGCCCCAGACATAGCGCGCCTCGAGCAAAGCGGTGCGGATGGTGAGGTCGCTTTTCGCCATGCGCACCATCTCATCGAGCGAGCGGCTGGAATGGCCGACCTTCAGCCCCAGATCCCAGAGCGTATAAAGCATCGATTCGATGACCTGCTCGGTCCAGCCGGTCTGCTTCCAGGGTGTCAGGAAGCCGATATCCACGTCCGAATAGGGAGCCATCTCCCCCCGGCCATAGCCGCCGACCGCGATCAGCGTCAGCCGTTCGGCTGCGGTGGGATTGTTGATCGGATAAAGGCGCTGAGTCGTGAAATCGAAAATCAGGCGGATAAGCTGGTCGATCAGGAAGGCCTGGCCCGAAGCCGCCTCGATCCCGCGCGAGGGATGTTCGGCGAGGCGCCGGGCGATCTCGGCGCGCCCGGCGTCGAGCACGCGCCTGAGAGTCGCGACCATCGCGGCGCGAAGCCCTGCGCCTCCGCCCTCAAGCGGCGCAAGATCATCGGCGACCGCGCGGCGATCGACGATGGCGCGCCGGCTGGGCAGGCTGTCGAAGCGCGACGCCATGGGGCTCAGGCGGTCCCCCCAACCGTGAGCCCGCCGACCAGCAGGCTGGGCTGCCCGACGCCCGCAGGCACCGACTGACCGCCCTTTCCGCAGATGCCGACGCCTTCATCAAGCGCCATATCGTTGCCGATGCCGATCACCTTGGTCAGCACCGAGGGGCCGTCGCCGATCAGCGTCGCGCCCTTGATCGGCGCGCCCAGCCGGCCATTTTCGACGCGATAGGCCTCGGTGCAGGAAAAGACGAACTTGCCCGAAACGATGTCGACCTGACCGCCGCCGAAGCTCTTGGCGAAAATGCCGTTCTTCAGCCGCCCCAGCAGTTCGGCGGGATCGCTGTCGCCGCTTTTCATGAACGTGTTGGTCATGCGCGGCATTGGCGCGTGGGCGTAGGACTGGCGGCGGCCATTGCCTGTCGGCTCCACTCCCATCAGCCGGGCGTTGAGCCGATCCTGCATATAGCCTTTCAGGATGCCATCCTCGATCAGCACCGTCTCGCGCGTCGGCGTGCCTTCGTCGTCGATCGTCAACGATCCGCGCCGGTCGGGGATCGATCCGTCGTCGACGACCGTGACTCCCGTCGCCGCGATGCGCTCGCCGATCCGCCCCGAAAAGGCGCTCGTCCCCTTGCGGTTGAAATCGCCTTCGAGGCCATGGCCGATTGCTTCGTGCAACAGCACGCCCGGCCAGCCCGGCCCGAGCAGCACCGTCTGTTCGCCGGCCGGCGCGGCGACCGATTCGAGATTGACCAGCGCCTGCGACAGCGCTTCGTCGATCGCGCGATTCCAGTGCGCGGGATCGAACAGCCGATCATAGAGGTAGCGGCCGCCGATACCGAAGAAACCGCTTTCGCGCCGCCCATTCTGTTCGACCACGATCGAGACGTTGAGGCGGACGAGCGGGCGCACGTCATGCGCGACATGCCCGTCGGCCCGAACGATCTCGACCACGCTCCAGCTTCCCGAAAGCCCCACCGAGACCTGCGCCACGCGCGGATCCCGGGCGCGCGCAGCAGCGTCGATCGCCTCGCACAGCGCGACCTTCTTCGCGAAGGGGACGAGCGAGAGCGGATCGCTGGCGGTGTAGAGGTGGCGGTTGGTGCGCTGCGGCGGCGGGGCCGGAACTGCGCTGGTGGGATCGAGCAACCGCATCGTCTCGCCCGCGCGCCGGATTGCGGCGGCGCTCAGTTCGTTGGCGTGCGCGAACGCCGTCGTTTCGCCCGAAACCCCGCGCAGGCCGAATCCCGCGTCCGTCGAATAGTCGGCGGTTTTCAGCCGCCCATCGTCGAAGCCGAAGCTCTCGCTCGCGATATATTGGAGGTAAAGTTCGCCATCGTCGCAGCGGCCGATGGCCTCCGTCGTCAGGCGGAGGGCGCCATCGGGGTCGAGGTCGCCGCGATAGAGGAAGGAGCGGGGATCGGTGCTGTCAGCCATGACACCGATATAGGGCGGTTACGCCGCTTGCGCACCCTGTTCGTCGGCAGGGCCGCCGATCAGCACATAACGCCGATCGCAATAGCCGCAATCGACATAACCCTTCTCGTCGATCTGGAGCCAGACACGCGGATGGCCGAGGGCGGGAGCGATCTCACCGGCGCCGTCGCAGGCGACGCGGGCATGCTCGACACGGAAGGTTTCGGGCTGGTCGGTCATGCCCGCCTGCTAGCAAGTGCAGCGCGGGCATGCAATCGGCTGCCGCCGCCTTCGCCCTATCTGAAGAAGAAAAACCAGAGCAGCAATATGACCGGGATCGGCACGCCGATCAGCCAAAGCAAAATGCCCTTCCCCATCGCAGTCGCTCTCCGCGCCGCCTGATGCGGCTTTCGGGTTGAACGGGCGGAGACGGAGCAAGGTTCCCGCGGCCATATCAACGCCATAAATCGGGCGGACCTCCGGATGGGGTCATGTGGAGGCGCTGCCGATGCTCGGGTTGTTCGCATTCGCCTTGCAGGGTGCGGCCGTCACGGTCGCCACCGGCGGCGATTTCGACCTCAAAGACCTGAAGCCGGCGCAGCGCCGCTGCGGGCCGGGCGCAAACGGGGAGATCGTGGTATGCGGATCGGCCGATCCCGATCGCCACCGGCTGAAACCCCTTGCCGGGGAGCGCTTCGAGCCCAGGCCATTCGTAGCCGAAACGGGAATCGCCAGGGGCGTGACCGGCGCCATCGTGGTCGAAAGCGCGCCGATGGCGGGCGGCGCGGTGAGCAGGCGAGCCCTCGTCAGGCTCAAGACGCGCTTCTGATCGGCTTCATTCCTGTTGGCGCGGCATGATCGCGGCGCTATCTGCCAAGGCATGACCGAAGCCGCGATCAGCATCCAGTCGCTGTCCAAGACTTATAAGGGCGGCAAGCGCGCGCTCGACAATGTCAGCTTCGATGTGCCGCGCGGGCAGATTTTCGGGCTTCTCGGCCCCAATGGCGCGGGCAAGTCGACGCTCATCAATATCCTTGCCGGGCTCGTCAACAAGACGTCGGGCAAGGTGACGATCTGGGGTTTCGACATTGACGAACAGCCGCGCAACGCCAAGGTTTCGATCGGAATCGTGCCACAGGAGATCCTGTTCGATCCCTTCTTCACGCCCTACGAGACGCTTGAGCTGTTCGCCGGCCTCTACGGCGTGCCCAAGAATCAGCGCCGGTCGATGGAACTGCTGCGCGCCGTCCATCTTGAGGACAAGGCCAATGCCTATGCGCGCACGCTTTCGGGGGGCATGAAGCGCCGCCTGCTCGTCGCCAAGGCGATGGTCCATTCGCCGCCCATCCTCGTGCTCGACGAGCCGACGGCCGGCGTCGACATCGAGCTGCGCCAGCAATTGTGGACTTATGTGCGCCACCTGAACGATCAGGGCGTCACCATCGTCCTCACCACCCATTATCTGGAGGAAGCCGAGCAGCTTTGCGATCGCATCGCGATCATCAACCACGGCCAGGTGATCGCGAACGAGCCGACGCGCGACCTGGTGGGCAAGGCGCGCGAAAAGGTGGTCGAGGTGACGGTGGACCGCGCGATCGACGCCCCCCCGCAATCCGGCGCTTTCGAGAAGATCGCGCTGAAGGGCGATCACACGCTTTCGATCACCTACTCCAAGGACCGGGTGAACGCCGGGCAGGTGCTCGCGGCCGTGGCCGCCGCCGGTTACGGCGTGGTCGACGTCTCGACGCGCGAGGCCGACCTCGAAGATGTGTTCCTGAGCCTCACCCGAGCAAGTGAGGCCGCAGAGTAGGGGGCCAGGCCCCGCGACGGAGTATCGGTTGTCCCAGTCCCACAATTTTGACGTCGTCATCATCGGTTCCGGCGCGGCCGGGCTGACCGCCGCGATCAACCTGGCCGACAAGGCGCGCGTGCTGGTGCTCGCCAAGGGCGGGCTTTCCGAAGGATCGACGGCCTGGGCGCAGGGCGGAATCGCTGCAGTGCTGGAGCCTGGCGACACGTTTGAAAGCCATATCGAGGACACGATGATCGCCGGCGCGGGGCTGAACGACCGCCGCACCGTCGAGTTCGTCGTCGAGAATGCGCCGCACGCGATCGAGCGACTGGGAGCGCTCGGCGTTCCCTTCAACGTCGATGAAGGCGCGCTGCACCTGACGCGCGAGGGCGGGCACAGCCACCGCCGCATCGTTCATGTCGATGATGCGACGGGCGCCGCGGTGCAATATGCGCTGGAAAAGGCCGCGCACGACCATCCCAACATCACGCTGGTGCCCAACATGGTGGCGATCGACCTCGCCACCAGCCGGCACGAGATGCGTTATTCGGGCGCGGGGCATGTGTGGGGCGTCTATGCGGTCAATCGCGCGACGGGGCGCGTCGAGCTGTTCACCGGGCGCGCGACGATCCTCGCCACCGGCGGCGCAGGGCGGACCTATCTCTTCTCCACCGCGCCGCGCGGCGCGACGGGCGACGGCATCGCCATGGCCTGGCGCGCGGGCGCGCGCGTGTCGAACATGGAGTTCATGCAGTTCCACCCGACCTGCCTCTACAATCTCGAGGTCAAGAACTTCCTCATTACCGAGGCGGTGCGCGGCGAAGGGGGACGATTGCTGATCCCCGAGACCGGCCATCGCTTCATGCCCGATTTCGACGAGCGCGCCGAACTGGCGCCGCGCGACGTGGTGGCGCGCGCGATCGACCATGAGATCAAGCGGCTGGGCCTCGACTATGTCCATCTCGACATCAGCCACCAGCCGCCCGAATTCGTGCGCGAGCATTTCCCCAACATCTACGAGAAACTGATCGGGCTGGGCATCGACATGACGCGCGAGCCGATTCCCGTCGTTCCCGCCCAGCATTATACGTGCGGCGGCGTGGTGATCGACCGCGACGGCCGGACCGACCTGCCCGGCCTTTATGCGGCGGGCGAGGTCAGCCAGTCGGGCCTGCACGGCGCGAACCGGCTTGCCTCGAACAGCCTGCTCGAATGCTTCGTTTTCGGCGAGGCCGCCGCGCACCACATTCTCGCCAACTGGGACGATCTGCCCCCGCCGCCCGCGATCCGCCCCTGGGACGAAAGCCGCGTGACCGATTCCGACGAGGAAGTCGTCATCAAGCAGAACTGGACCGAAATCCGCCGCTTCATGTGGAATTATGTCGGCATCGTCCGCACCACCAAAAGGCTCGAGCGCGCGGCGCATCGCATCAAGCTGCTGTCGAGCGAAGTCGAGGATTATTACGGCCATTTCCGCGTGACGCCCGACCTGATCGAGCTGCGCAACCTGCTGCAGACGGCCGACCTGATCGTGCGCTGCGCGTTGCACCGCAAGGAAAGCCGCGGACTGCACTATACGCTCGATTATCCCGAGATGCTGCCCGTCGCCGAGGACACGATCCTCATTCCCTGACCCGGCGCTCCGGACTCCGGCTGCACGCGACGCCTTGACGCCACATGCGCAGTCAGGCGCGCCATCGGCGGATGACGTAATAAAATTACCCGCCGTGCCTGATGATGCGCTCGGTCTATCGGCGAATCCGCCCCATCTGTGCCATTTCGCGTCACCCCCTCCCCCAAATGGGGGGAGAGGCGGCTTGACTTAGCCCCTTCGTTAAGGGTTCATTAACCGATGTTGACGGGGGTCGTGGGGACGCCCCGCGCCAGATATTTTTGGGGGATTTCATGAAATTGAAAACTGCTCTTTGCTGTTTCACCGCCGCATTGACGGTGGCGACCAGCGCCGAAGCCGCGACGATCAACCTGATCGACAATGGCGGCGTTACGGGTTCCGTCGCCGAGCGCGGTTTCAACATCGCCGCCGCTTATTGGGGTTCGGTGCTTTCAAACAATGTGACGATCAACCTTGGCGTCAGCTTCGCCTCTCTCAACACCGGCATCATCGGCCAGACCGGCAGCGCCAAGATGGACTATGATTATTCGGCGTTCACCGGCGCGCTGGCGGCGAACAGCACGAAGAGCGCGATCGACACGCAGGCGCTCGCCCACCTGCCGACCGTCGTCAATGGCGGCATCGCGGTGGCGCACAACTCGACGGCCGGCAACACCGTCTCGAGCAGCAATTTCGTCTACGACACCAATGGCAGCACCAATAACCGCGTGCTGTGGGCCAACACCTCGGTGGTGAAGGCGCTGGGCGGCACGGCTGATTACAGCAACAGCCAGACCGGCCATGACGGCGACGTGACCTTCTCGTCCAACTTCGCCTTCGACTTCGATCCGACCGACGGGATCACCACCGGCACGATGGACTTCATCGGCGTCGCGATCCACGAGATCGGCCATGCGCTCGGTTTCGTCTCGGGCGTTGACTATTATGACTATTACGCAGCCAATCCGATCAGCTATAATTTCGATCGCGCGTCGCTCTATTCGACGCTCGATATGTTCCGCTACAGCATGGATCCGCGCAATCTGGTTGCCGGGAACGGCCCGATCCTGGATCTGTCGGCCAATACCGCGAGCTATTTCTCGCTCGATGGCGGCCAGACCCAGTTGTTCGGCAACTCGCTCTTCTCGACGGGCCGCTACACTGGCGACGGTCGCCAGGCCTCGCACTGGAAAGACGCCGTGGGCTGCAGCGGCCAGATCGGCATCATGGATCCGACCTTCTGCTATGGCCAGATGGGCGACGTGACCGCGCTCGACCTGGCGGCCTATGACGCCATGGGCTGGAACATCTCGTTCGATGTGCTCGCCAATTCGGGCTATCACATCACGACTGCCGATATTTACCGGCAGTTCGCGGCGGGCGTTCCGGAACCGGCGACCTGGGCGATGCTCATTGCCGGCTTCGGCATGATCGGCGGTGCGATGCGCCGCCGCCGGGCCACGATCGCTTTCGCCTGATCGAACCTGCTTCGAGCGAAAATGGGGGCGTCCGCATCGCGGGCGCCCCTTTTCATATGCCGCGTGAACAATCGTTGACCTTGTCTCGGCCTGTCCCATTTTGCGGCAATCCGCCGCACAGACCGCGCCCACGCGCTTGACTCTGACATATTTATTAAGGTTTTCTTAACCTTACCGACCCCGGAGTCGCAAGGCTGCGGTCGTGTCGGCTTCCATGGGGGAAGACATGAAAATCCAGTCTGCTTTGCTCTGCTTCACCGCCGCCGCCGCGCTGACCGCCAGCGCGCCAGCCAACGCCATCACCATCAACCTGATCGACATCGGCGGGGTTACCGGGTCGAAGGCCGAACTCGGCTTCAAGATCGCTGCGGCATATTGGGAAAAAACGCTCACCGGCAACGCGGTGATCAATCTCAATGTCGGCTTCTCGGACCTCGGCCCCAACGTGCTGGGCAGCACCGGCAGCAGCCTGCTGTCCTATGTACCGATTAACGACTATTATAACGCCCTCGCCACCACGGGTAACAGCGCGCTCGACGCGCAGGCCGTGGCGAACCTCGCGCCGCTCAGCGCGTCGGGCAGCGTTTCGGCGCTGGTTCCGGGCTACGTCAATCCGGCGACGAAGGACGGCATCGACGTCGGCACCTCGCGGCTGACGCCCGACGGCACGGCGATCGCCAGCACCATCGCGCTGACCACCGCCAACGCCAAGGCGTTGGGGCTGACCAGCGGCGGCATCGACGGCCAGGTGCGATTCTCGAACACGTTCAACTTCGACTTCAATCCGCTCGACGGCGTTTCGACCGGCACCTACGACTTCGTCGGCGTCGCGGTGCATGAGATCGGCCATGCGCTGGGCTTCGTCAGCGCGGCTGACGATTTCGACTATAGCGATGGCCAGACGGGCTATAACCCGGACGATTATTGGTGGGGCTATGGCCTCGACATGTTCCGCTACAGCGCGGACGGTCTCGACTGGCGCCCGAACCAGGACTCCTATTTCTCGATCGACGGTGGCGCGACGGCGTTCATGGGCGGCCTGTTCTCGACCGGCACCTATACGGGCGACGGCTGGCAGGCCTCGCACTGGAAGGAGCCCGTTGGCGGCGGCTGCGCCAATTTCGAGGGCATCATGAACCCTTATATCTGTAACGGCCTGACCGACGAGACGACCGCGCTCGACCTGGCGCTGTTCGACGCGATCGGCTGGAACGTTTCGGTCGATGTCCTCGCCAACCCCAACTACACCTTCACGACCGCCGACATGACGCGTCAGTTCTTCGCCGTGCCCGAGCCGACGACGTGGGCGATGCTCATTGCCGGTTTCGGCATGATCGGCGGCGCAATGCGCCGTCGCCGGGCGAAGATCGCTTTCGCCTGATCCGGAAGGATCGATCTTCGGATCGGAAGGGGCGTCCGCCGGTGCGGGCGCCCCTTTTCCATATCAACATCTATGCCGGCGCCAGAAAAGCGCGCACGGCCGTCGCGAAGCGCGCCGGCTGATCGAGCATCACCATATGCCCGCTATCGGCTATCCCGACCTGCCGGACGCCGCGCACGGCGGCATAGGCCGAACGGTAGCGCGCGGCGACAAGATGCGGATCGACAACGTCGGCGGGCGGCTCCGCATAGACCACTGTCAGCGGCGTCGCGATGCGCGGCAGGCGCGGGCCGAGATCGAGGCCCGCCAACTCACGCAGGGCGTTCGCCGTCACCCGGTCATCGCTATCCTCGCCGCCGCCAAGCGTCCGCGTCAACGAGCGGATCATCCCCGCGTCGCCGCCGCCAAGCGACATTGCAAGTGAAGCGAACAGCCCGCCCGTCGCTGAATCGAGGCCCAGCAGCGCCGCCGGAGCAGGCAGCATATCGACCACCATCAGCCGGCCGAGGCTTTGCGGCTGATCGATCGCCTGGGTAAGCGCGATCGTACCGCCCATAGAGTGACCGATCACCGCCGGTCGATCGAGCCCCGCCCATTGCGCGTAGCGCGCAATCTCCGCCGCGATGGGGGCGACGATCGGGCCGCTGGCGTTAGCGCCCGCCGCCATCCCGCCAAATCCGCCAATCTGCACGAGATGCCAGCGATAGCCGCTTATGGCGGCGACCGTGCCATTCCATACCGCGCGGGATGAATCGAGGCCGTGGACCAGGATCACATCCGGCCCCGCGCCGCGCACGACGACGCCGATCCGGCGCGAGGCGAATCCACCTGCAGGCGGCGCGCCGAACGCTGCGGAGCCCATCGCCGTCGCCATCCCGCCGATGATGAAATATCGCCTGTCGATCATGTGAACGCCTTAAGCCGCGCGGCATTAACCGCCGCTTGCGCGAAGCTGTGGCCCGGACGCGCGGCTTGGGCTATCCCCGCGCGATGGCATCCAACCACCTCTACCTCGTCGACGGATCGAGCTACATTTTCCGCGCCTATCACCGGCTTCCTCCGCTTACCAACATCCGCGGCGAGCCCGTCGGCGCGGTCTATGGCTATACGACGATGCTATGGAAGCTCGCCGAAGGCCTGCACAAGGCCGACGGGCCGACGCATCTGGCCGTGGTGCTCGACAAATCGTCGCATACCTTCCGCAACGAGCTATATGATCGCTACAAGGCGCATCGCCCGCCTGCGCCCGAGGATCTGGTGCCGCAGTTTCCGATGATCCGCGACGCGACGCGCGCCTTTTCGCTGCCGTGTATCGAGGAAGAGGGGTTCGAGGCCGACGACATCATCGCCAGCTATGCAAAGGCGGCGATCGCGGCCGGATGGTCGGTGACCATCGTCTCGTCCGACAAAGATCTGATGCAATTGATCGAGCCGGGCGTCGACATGCTCGACACGATGAATAATCGCCGCATCGGCCCCGACTATGTCGTCGAGAAGTTCGGCGTCGGCCCTGACAAGCTGGGCGAAGTGCTCGCGCTGATGGGCGACAGCGTGGACAATGTGCCGGGCGTTCCCGGCGTCGGCCCCAAGACTGCAGCCAAGCTGATCGGCGAATATGGCGACCTGGAATCGGTGCTCGCCGCCGCGCCAGGCATGAAGGCCGGCAAGCTGCGCGACAATCTGATCGAGCATGCCGACATGGCGCGGCTTTCGCGCCTGCTGGTGACGCTGAAGGACGATGTGCCGCTGCCCGAGCCACTGGACGATCTGGCGATGCAGGGGATTCCCGAGCCGCCGCTGCGCAGTTTCCTGGAACATCACGGCTTCCGATCGCTCGTCGCCAAGCTCGGCGGCGCTTCGCAGTCGGGGCCGGCCCCGACGGTACCGAGCGACAACGCATCCGCGGCCCCCGCAGCACCGATCGCGGTCTCGGACGATCCGCCCTGCAATCACGACGCCTATCAGACGGTGGTCAGCGAGGCCGATCTCGATCGCTGGATCGCCGAGGCGACGGCGCAAGGCTTCGTCGCGGTTGATACCGAGACCGATTCGATCGATCCGATGCGCGCGACCCTGGTCGGCGTCAGTCTCGCGCTCGCACCCAACAAAGCCTGCTACATCCCGATCGGTCATGTCGGCCGCGATCTTCTGTCCGACGCGCCGGTGCAGATCGATCGCGCCGCAGCGATCGCCAGGCTCAAGCCGTTGCTCGAGGATTCTTCAGTCCTCAAGATCGGACATAACCTGAAATATGACATGATCGTGCTGGCGCGCGCCGGCATGGGCCTTACGCCCTTTGACGACACGATCCTGATGAGCTTCGCGCTCGAGGCCGGCCTCCACGGCCACGGTATGGATGAACTGGCCAAGCTTCACCTCGGCCACACCTGTATCGCGTTCAAGGACGTCGTCGGCGCCGGCAAGAAACAGCTTGGCTTCCATGAAGTCGATCTGCGCAGCGCGACGCGCTATGCGGCCGAGGACGCCGACGTGACGTTGCGTTTCCATCGGCGCTTCAAGCCGCGCCTGCCGGCCGAGCAGGTGACGCGCATCTATGAACGCGTCGATCGGCCGCTCGTGCCGGTGCTAGCGCGAATGGAGCAGCGCGGGATCAAGGTCGATCGCGGCGTGCTGACGCGGTTGTCGTCGGAATTCGCGACACAGATCCTGGCGCTGGAAGGCGAAATCCACGCGCTTGCCGGCAGTCCTTTCACCATCGGCAGCCCCAAGCAGCTCGGCGAGATTCTCTATGACCGCATGGGCCTGAAAGGCGGGCGCAAGGGCAAGAGCGGCGTCCATTCGACCGACGTCAATGAACTGGAACGGCTGGCCGGCGAAGGCGTCGAGATTGCGCGCAAAGTGCTCGACTGGCGCCAGATCGCCAAGCTCAAGTCGACCTATAGCGACGCCCTGCAGGAACAGATCAACCCCGAAACGGGCCGAGTCCACACCAGCTATGGCCTGACCGGCGCTCAGACCGGGCGGCTTTCGTCCAACGACCCCAATCTCCAGAACATCCCCGTGCGCACCGAGGCAGGGCGCCAGATCCGCGACGCCTTCGTCGCCGAGCCGGGCAACGTCATCCTTTCCGCCGACTATAGCCAGATCGAACTTCGCCTCGCCGCGCATATGGCGGACGTGCCGCCGCTGAAGGAAGCCTTCGCACGCGGCGACGACATTCACAGCCTGACCGCCAAGGAACTGTTCGGCGAGGTCAACCGCGACACGCGCGGGCGCGCCAAGACGATCAACTTCGCGATTCTTTACGGCATTTCACGCTGGGGGCTGGCGGGGCGGCTCGACGTGACGCCCGATGAGGCGCAGGCGATGATCGATCGCTATTTCGAGCGCTTCCCCGGCATCAACCGCTATATCGCCGAGACGCTGACCCATGTCCGCGAGACCGGCTATACGACGACGCTGTTCGGGCGGAAAACGCATTTCAGCCGGATCAATTCCAAGACGCAGCATGAACGCCAGGGCGCCGAACGCGCGGCGATCAACGCACCGATTCAGGGCACCAGCGCCGACATCATCAAGCGCGCAATGGCGCGCATGGAAGCCGCGCTGGCCGACGCGGGCCTGCCGCAGGTCAAAATGCTGCTGCAGGTCCATGACGAACTGGTGTTCGAGCTGCCCGGGAGCGACGTCGCGGCCGCGAGCGAGGTGATCCGCGACGTGATGGCCAACGCCGCGCTGCCGGCCGTCGAGCTCAGCGTGCCATTGGGGGTCGAGATCGGCACCGGGGCGAGCTGGGGCGCAGCGCACTGACGGTGCGATGGGCGATCTGGCGCTCCGCCGCGTCCACCTTTAAGGAAGGCTGATGGGGGCAGAAGCCATAAAGACGGGCGAAGGCGATATCGCCGCGCTCGCAAAGGGTGGGAGGACCAATTTTTTCGGCTTCCTGCTGCGGCTTGCCGCGCGCCTGCCGTTCCTCTTCATCGCCGGACGCTGGTATGGCGACGCGGCGCTCGGCCGCTTCGCCTATGCGGTGCTCGTCGTCGAGTTCGCGGCGCAGATCTCCACATTGGGGCTGAAGCGCGGGCTGGCGCTGCAACTGACGCGCACCGAAGGCGACCGCCATGGCCATGCGGTGTGGGATGCGATGGTCGTCACCTTCATCATCTCGGCCGTGACAGGCGCGATCCTGGCGCTCGTGCCCCGCATGATGTTCCCCAACAGCGAGATTGACGGGCTCGACCGGCTGCTGCCGCTGATCATCTTTTTCATCGCGGGTGCCGATATCGCGCTCGCGGCGCTGGCCTATCGGCGCGACGTGGGCGCGACGGTGCGTGCACGCGCGATCGTGGAGCCCTGGACGATCAGCATCGGCGCCTTCGCCTTCGCCTTCTATTCAACGCGCGACGGGCTGATCCTGGCTTATGTGCTGTCGATGGTCGCCGCTTTCGTGACCGCGATGATCCCGCTCGCGCGAAGCTATGGCTGGCCGCGCGGCTGGACGCCGCATCCGGGGCGGTTGTGGGGGCTGGCGCAGCGCAACGCGCCGCTTGCCGCCGCGGACGCCGTCGAATGGGGATCACGGCGCATCGACATCGCGATCCTGGGCCTGTTCTTCTCGCCCGCGATCGTCGGCATATATTATGTCGCCCAGCAGGTCGCATCGCTGCCGCAAAAGCTGAAAACGAGCTTCGATCCGATCCTTGGCCCCGTCATCACCGCCAAGCTTGCCGAAGGCGACAAGGCGGCGGTGGCGAAGCAGGTTCGCCAGGTCGGTTTCTGGATCATCGCGGCGCAGGCCGGGATCGGCCTCGCGCTCGGCATTCCCGGCGAAGGCGTGATGGGCCTCGTCGGCCCCAATTTCGTCGGCGGCACCGGCGCGCTCGCCTTCCTCCTCGCCGCCGAGGTCGTCGCGGCGACCGCCGTCGTCTCCGAAGCCGCGCTCATTTATATCGCCCGCCACCGCAACCTGATGATCTCGCTGGCGATGATCGCGGTGCAGGCGCTGCTGTCCTTCGTCCTGATCTTCGCGCTCCACAGCTTCGCCGACGACGGCGCTGCGCTGCGCGACGACAAGATCGCGGCGGCGGGGCCTGCCGTCGCGCTGGCGCTGGCGCTGGCGGGAGCTTCGATCGTCAAGGCGGGGCTGCTCAGCCGACTGCTCGGCGCGCCGGTATCGGGCTGGCGCTGGCCGATCGTCTGGGCGTCAGCCGCGGCGGTGGTCGTCGGCGAGACGGCGACGCGGCTGCCCGAATGGGCCGAACTGGCGCTGGGCATCCCGGCGACCCTCGCCGTCTATTGCGCCGTGATCTGGAAGCGCGGCTTCACCGAGGAAGATCGGGTGCTGTTCAAGCGGGCGCCGGCCGATCCGGCGCGAAGCAGCGCCGAAGCGCCGCCGTTCCGCCCGCTCAGTGCCGGAAGTGACGCATCCCGGTGAAGAGCATCGCCAGGCCCGCCTCGTCGGCGGCGGCGATCACTTCCTCGTCACGGATCGATCCGCCCGGCTGGATCACCGCCGTCGCACCGGCCTCGACGGCGGCGAGCAACCCGTCGGCGAAGGGGAAAAAAGCGTCCGAGGCGACCGCCGAACCAATGGTGCGCGGTTCGGCCCAGCCGGCCTTTGCCGCGGCGTCTTTCGCCTTCCATGCCGCAATGCGCGCTGATTCGAGGCGGTTCATCTGCCCTGCGCCAATGCCGGCGGTGCTGCCGCCCCTGGCGTAAACGATGGCGTTCGACTTCACATGCTTGGCGACCGTCCAGGCGAAAAGCGCATCGGTCAGCTCCTGCTCGGTCGGCGCGCGACTGGTCACGAGCTTCAGCATGTCGCGGGTCACGCGGCCATTGTCGCGCGACTGGACGAGATAGCCGCCAGCAATCGATTTGAGCATCAACCCGCCGCGCGCCGGATCGGGCAGTTCGCCGGTCAGCAGCAGGCGCAGATTCTTCTTGGCGGCGAAGATGGCGCGCGCCTCTGCATCGGCATCGGGCGCGACGACGACTTCGGTGAAGATTCCGGTCATCGCCTTCGCGGTTTCGGCGTCGAGCGGGCGATTGACCGCGATGATTCCGCCAAAGGCCGAAACGCTGTCGCAGGCGAGCGCCGCCTCATAGGCATCGAGCAGGCTGTCGGCGCTGGCGACGCCGCAGGGATTGGCGTGCTTGACGATCACCACCGTCGGCGGCCCATCGCGGAACTCGGCGACCAGCTCGAGCGCGGCGTCGGCGTCGTTATAATTATTGTAGCTCAGCTCCTTGCCCTGAAGCTGTTCGGCCTGCGCGATGCCCTGCGCATGCGGCCCGACGGGAATGTAGAGCGCGGCCTTCTGGTGCGGATTCTCGCCATAACGCAGCTCATCGCCGCGCTTTGCGGTGACCGCGAGCGTATCGGGGAAAAGCTGCTGCTGGTCGGCGAAGGCGAACCACTGCGAGATCATGGCGTCATAGGTCGCCGTCGCCG
Source organism: Sphingomonas sanxanigenens (assembly GCA_003240855.1). Classification (GTDB taxonomy): domain Bacteria; phylum Pseudomonadota; class Alphaproteobacteria; order Sphingomonadales; family Sphingomonadaceae; genus Sphingomonas_L; species Sphingomonas_L sanxanigenens_A. The sequence goes on along the minus strand of QFNN01000002.1, from coordinate 119,230 downwards.
CAAAGGCCTTGGCCGCAAGGCGCTTTCGGAAATCGAGCGAGGTCGCGCCGCCCCTGGCGTCGAGCTCGGCGCTCAGTTCGGCATAGTCGGCGGGATCGGTGACGATCGCCACATAGGCGTGATTCTTCGCCGCCGAGCGAACCATCGAGGGGCCGCCGATATCGATATTCTCGATCACCTCGTCGCGCGGCGCGCCCTTGGCCACGGTCTGCGCGAAAGGATAGAGGTTGACGATCACCAGATCGATCGCGGCGATACCGTGCGCCGCCATCGCCGCCGCATGTTCAGGATCGTCGCGCACCGCCAGCAGGCCGCCATGCACCTTGGGGTGAAGCGTCTTGACGCGGCCGTCCATCATCTCGGGAAAGCCGGTGAGGTCCGAAATGTCGCTGACCGCAAGGCCGGCATCGCGCAGCGCCTTGGCAGTGCCGCCCGTCGAGACGAGCTCGACGCCGTGACGGGCCAATGTCTGGCCCAGTTCGACAAGGCCGCTCTTGTCCGAGACGGAGAGCAGCGCGCGCGTGATCCTGATATCGCTCATGGCGCGCGCCATAAGCTGCGGGGCGCGGCGTCGCAACCATCCTTGAACCGGGCGCGCGCGTCCCCAGATGGCGCTTTCCTCCTCCCCCCACCACACAAGGACATGACCATGGATCTCCAGTTGAACGGCAAGACCGCGCTTGTCTCGGGATCGACCGGCGGAATCGGGCTCGCCATCGCACAGGCGCTGGGCCGCGAAGGCGCAAAGGTGACGATCGTCGGGCGCGGCCAGACCGGCGTCGACAAGGCCGTCGCCGCGACGGAGAATGCCAGCGGGATCGTCGCCGATCTCGCCACCGCCGACGGCGCAGAAGCCGTGATCAAGGCGCTGCCGCACGTCGACATCCTCGTCAACAATCTGGGCATTTACGAAGCCAAGCCCTTCGAGGAGATCAGCGACGCCGACTGGCTTCGCCTGTTCGAGGTCAATGTGCTGAGCGGCATTCGCCTGTCGCGCCACTATTTTCCCGGCATGCTGGCGCGCGACTGGGGGCGCGTGATCTTCATCGCCAGCGAATCCGCGCTCTCCATTCCCGAGGAGATGGTTCATTACGGCATGACCAAGACCGCGCAGCTTGCCGTGGCGCGCGGGCTGGCCGAACGCACCAAGGGCAGCGGCGTGACCGTCAACAGCGTGCTGCCCGGGCCGACCCAGTCGGAGGGAATCTTCGAGTTCCTGCGCAGCATCGCTTCCGATCCGAAGGCGAGCGACGCCGAGGTGGAAGCCGAATTCTTCCGCCTCCACCGCTCAAGCTCGCTGCTCCAGCGGCTGATCAAAGCCGATGAGATCGCAAGCCTCGTCGCCTATCTGTCGAGTCCGCTCGCCGCCGCAACCAACGGCGCCGCGATCCGCGCCGAAGGCGGGCTGGTCAAGTCGATCTGACGGCGACCATCGCTGGATCGTCATTGCGAGCGTAGCGAAGCAATCCCCAACGACGTTGGAGATCGCTGGATTGCTTCGTCGGCCTCGTCTCCTCGCAATGACGAAACAGCGTGACGATGCCTCGTGCAGGGAATGGCGGTTTTCTCCCATTCCCGCGTCTGGAAGTTGACAAAGTTGAGAGGCTGGAGCGCTTTTCTCAACTTTGGAGTCGGGGCGATGTCAAAGAGCAGCCGGCATGAACCGGCCCCGGTTTAACATCGGCCTGTTGCTGTAGGACAGCGTTCAAAAGCCGGCGCGCGCCCGGATCAGCCAGCCCGACGAAACAGCCAGCCGACATTGGCGCCGCCGCCCGGCGTCTCGCCGCTGACGACGAGCTGGAGCGTCGGTTGCGGCCGCCCGGCGGGATCGACCCACAGGCTGTCCTCGATCGCAAGTCCACCCCCGGCGGCGCGGAACTGCCACAGTGCGCCGTCGGGAATGCGGAGCAGAGCGCCCTGCCCGTCGGCGGTGGGAGTCGCCTCGATCCCCGGCGCGAGATGAAAGCGGATTGCGAAAGCGGTCGAACGGCGGAAGCGCTTACGCCCGGCGGGGATCAGAACATCCTCGCCGCGCAGTTCCCGCCCGTCGGAGGACAGCGCAATCTGGCGGCGATGGGTGAAGCCCAACTTGCGCGCATAACCGTCGTGACTGCCTTCGAGCCGGCTGCCAGCCTCGGTCTCCTGCCGGTCGATCTCGACTTCGCCGACGCCGCGCCCGAGGCTGCCGTCGACATGGATCGAGGTCGAATTGCTGTCGCCCAGCACCAGCGTCGAATGTGCGGCGGTGGTGCGCAGCCCTTCGGCAAGCTCAGCGGGCAAACTCGCGCCGCGGTGGCGCGCGCCGCCGCAACTTACGATCACGCGGTTAGGGCCGTCGGACATCTCGAACGCGAGCGTCGAGGCGCAGCCGCCGTCCGAAAGCCGGCTGACGGGCGGCGGCGCGGCATCGACGCTGACCATCGTCGCCCCCCCGGCGAGGCGCTGATAGCCCCAGTCGCGGGCTTGCCGGAGCGGCCGGGCGCGCACGCCGCTGGCCTCGACGATCGTCGCGACGCGCTGGGCGTCGACAGGAAGGCCGCCCTGCCAGCTTGTCAGCCCGCCATCGCCGTGGGCGACGCCGAGCAGCGCGGGGACCGCGCGCGACAGCACCGTCTGGATCGCCGGCAAAGGCTCCTCGCGGCGCGCCTCATAAACGGCGCGAAGCAGGGTGAGGAGCGCGATCCCGTCGAGCAAAGCCGTCGGCGACCGATCGATCGTGCCGCCATCGTCGTAGAAAGCGCTCGACAAGGCGCGCGTCAGCCCATCCTCGCCGAAATGGCGGCGCGGCTCGCCCCCGGGGACAAGCAGCCCCGCTGCGACCACGCCCGACCATGCCGCGACGCGCGCCAGCCCCGGCGGCGCGCGATCGGCGCCGCGATCGAGGTGGCGGGCGAAGCGGGCGAGGCCGTTGAGCACCGACGAGCGGTAGATCAGATCGCGCGAGGAGAGGATCAGCGGCGCGTGCGCGGCCCAGAACAGGATGCGCTGGCCAGTGACGTCATAACGCCAGGCGGTGCCGCCGACCTGATCGCCATGGACCGCGAGCCAGCGGCGCATGATCGCCTCGGCCACGGGAACGCCCTGTTCGCGGGTCGCGGCGGTCGACAGATCGCGCAGCCAGGCGAAACTGTGCAGATAGGCGGCGAACCCGGGCGATACCGCAAGCGTCGTGAAATCGAGGTCGCGGATCGCCAGCTTCTCGCCGCGGTAGCTGAGCACGCCGCCGAGCATCGACTGGCCTGCGCGCAGATCGCCGATGATCGGATCGTCGGGCACGGCGCGCAGCTTGAGCGGGAAACGGCCGCGCAGACGAAAGCTGTAGAGCGGCGTACGCCAGGTCAGGCGATTGAAGGCATTGGCGGCGCGCTCGGCAAGCGACTGGCCCTTCTCGCCATCGAGACGGATGAGCCGCTTTCCCTCCTCGATCCCATCGGCGGCGGGATCGATCGGGGTGACCTTGGTCACCCGCCTCTCAGGCCGCGAATATTATCCGCATAGGCCGATGGGCCGCCTTTGAAGGTCGCGGTGCCGGCCACCAGCACGTCGGCGCCCGCCGCGATCGTGCGCGACGCGGTTTCGGCATCGATGCCGCCGTCGACCTCAAGCCGGATGTCGCGGCCCGACAGATCGATCAGCGTGCGCACCGCCTCGATCTTGCGGAGCTGGCTGTCGATGAAGCTCTGACCGCCGAAGCCGGGATTGACGCTCATGATCAGCACGAGATCGATCGTGTCGATCAGATAATCGAGCGTCGAGACCGGGGTCGCCGGGTTGAGCGAGATTCCGGCCGACTTGCCCAGCGCCTTGATACGCTGGACGGTGCGATGAACGTGCGGGCCGGCCTCTGGATGAACCGTGATATTGTCCGCCCCCGCCTCGGCGAAGGCATCGAGGAAATTATCGACCGGCGAGATCATCAGATGAACGTCGAACGGCTTGCCGGTGTGCGGGCGCAGCGCCTTCACCACGCCCGGCCCGATCGTCAGATTGGGGACGAAATGGCCGTCCATCACATCGACATGAATCCAGTCGGCCCCGGCTGCGTCGATTGCGCGCACCTCCTCGCCCAGCCGAGCGAAATCGGCCGAAAGGATCGAAGGGGCGATGCGAACTGGCGACGTCATGGAGCCCATGCCTTACGCGGGCATGCGAATCGGGGCAAGCGACTGAAAGCGGCTTTTCAGCCCTGACGAATCAGCCGTGCGATGAAGAAGCCGTCGAGCCTGCCCTCGCCCGCCAGCATCGTCGGAAGCGTGCGGACATGCCCCGCCGTCGGCGAGATATTTTGCGGCAGCTCGGCGGGATCGACCGGCAGGAGCCGGTAGTCAGTCCGGCCGGCGAGGAAGGCGGCAAGCTGCGCCTCGCCTTCCACAGGCTCAAGCGAGCAGGTGGCGTAGACGAGCCGCCCGCCGGGCTTCACCCAATCGGCCGCGCGCGCAAGCATCGCCGACTGCATTTCGGCCATCGCCGCGATATCCTTGGCGCGGACGCGGTAAAGCACGTCGGGATGGCGGCGGAAAATGCCGGTGGCGCTGCACGGCGCATCGAGCAGCAGCGCATCGACGGGAGCGGCGGGCATCCAATGCATCACATCGGCTTCGACCAGATCGGCGGAAAGGCCCGTACGCGCGAGATTTTCGCGAAGTCGCGCGAGACGACTTGGCGCCTGCTCGACCGCAGTGACGCGCCAGCCAGCCGCCGCGAGCTGCATCGTCTTGCCGCCCGGCGCAGCGCAGAGATCGAGCACATGCCGGCCTTCCCCCTGCCCCAGCAGCCGCGCCGGGATCGAGGCGGCGAGATCCTGAACCCACCAGCCGCCCTCGGCATAGCCGGGGAGCGCGGTCACATCAGCCGAGGGAATACGGACATGGCCGGGCGCAAGCGACAGGCCTTCGGGGCAGAGCGCGCCCGGAACGAGCGTCAGATCGAGCGGCGGCGGCGCGGCGATCGCCTCCGCAGCCGCGTCGGCCATGTCGCGGCCCCAGGCATCGCCCCAGCGCAGCGCGACGTTGCGCGGCAGCGACGGAGTTTCGGCGAGCACCGCCTTGCGACGCATCAACGCGCCGAACACGCCGTGGACCAGCTTGCGCGGGCCGCCGTCGACAAGCGGCAGCACCGTGGAGATCGCGGCGTGCGGCGGGGTGCCGAGCGACAGGGCCTGCGCGAGCGCGATACGCAGCGCGAAGCGCGCCTTGGCGTCATCGGGAAGGCGCTTCTGCGTCGCGCTGTCGATCAGCGCATCGAGATCGGGAAGGCGGCGCAGCACTTCCGCCGCAATGGCATGGGCCAATGCGCGGTCGTCGGCGCGCTCCAGCTCGCGCGTGGCGGGGCCGAGCGCATGTTCGAGCGCGCGGCCCTGACGCAGCACCGAATCGAGCAGGCGCAGCGCTGCGCGGCGCGTTGCGACGCCGGGGGCTTCGGAAGGCGCGCTCAATTGCGGCGCAGCGGATCGAGGGCGCTGCCGCGCCGGCGGACGGGAAACGGCGACAATGCAGAGGCGCGCCGACCGACCGACGAAGGCGGCGGCGAGGGCGGAAGCTGACCCATCTCCATCGCAATCTCTTCAAGCGCTTCGATGCGGTTCTGCGTGTCGGGATGCGTTGAAAACCAGCTATCCCCGCTCCCGGCGAGCGCGGGCACGATATAGAGCGAAGCGGCGGCCGGATTGCGTTCCACCACCGGATTGGGAATGCGCGCCGCGCCGCTGGAAATCTTGGCGAGCGCCGAAGCCAGCGCGCGCGGATTGCCCGAAATCTCGGCCCCGCCGCGATCGGCGCCATATTCGCGCTGCCGGCTGATCGCCATCTGGACGATCATCGCGGCGAAGGGCGCGACGATCACGGCGAGGAGGCTGGCGAGCATGTTGCCGCGATTATCACCCCCGCCACGGAAGAACAGGCCGAAATTAGCGAGCATCGAGATGGCGCCGGCGATCGTCGCCACCATCGTCATCACCAGCGTATCGCGGTGGCGGACATGCGCAAGTTCATGCGCCATCACCCCGGCGACCTCGTCACGGGTCAGCATCGCAAGCAGCCCGGTGGTCGCGGCGACGGCGGCATGATCGGGATCGCGCCCGGTGGCGAAGGCGTTGGGATGATCGTCGTCGATCAGATAGACGCGCGGCATCGGCAGGCCGGCGCGCTGCGCCAGCCCCTGCACGACGCCGACCAGTTCGGGCGCGATCGCCATATCGACCTCGCGCGCATTGTGCATCGCCAGCACGATCCGATCGGCGTTCCAGAAGGTGAAGAGGTTCATCCCCGCCGCGACCACAAGCGCGATCACCGCGCCGCCGCCGCCGCCCAGCGTATAGCCAAGCGCCATGAACAACGCCGTCAGCGCCGCCAGCAGCATGGTCGTCTTGAAGCCGTTCATCTTGCGTCCTCGTCTCCTCGCGCCCAATGTGGGGGCAAGCGACCACGCCCGCAACAGCCGAAAGAAAATGCCATGAGCCGCCGGCCCGCCCATGTGAAGCCGCCCGCCTATCTGTCGAAAAGCCCGCCCGTGCCGCAGCCCGAGCCTGTCACGCAGCCGGCCAGCGATCCGCTGGACAAGGATCCGACGCGCTATGGCGACTGGGAACTGAAAGGCGTTGCCGTCGATTTCTAGCGCGGGGAGGAGGGGCCGACCGCTTGAAGCCAGCCAGAATAGCGCTGTGGAGCGTCGGCGGGATCATGCTGATCCTGCTCGCAGCGCTGCTGGCTGCGGCGCTCGCGCCGATCGGCTGGCTCAAGCCCCGCGTCGAAAAGGCGCTGTCCGATTCGATCGGCGCGCCCGCCAGCATCGGCGCGATCGAGCGCATCGATCATTTCACCCTGACCCCGCGCATTGCGATCCATGATCTTGCGATCGCGCAGCCCGGCTGGGCGGGTCCGGGCAAACTGATCGAAGCCCGGACGATCACCATCCGCCTGCCGCTGCCGCCGCTGATCGACAGGCGCGTCGAACCGAGCGAGATCGCGGTCGACGGGCTGGCGCTCAACCTCATCCGCGACGCGGGCGGGCGCGAGAACTGGCGGCGCGAGCGCAAGCCCGAGGCGGAGCCTGGACAGCCGCTGCGGCTGGAAACGGTGCGCATCAGCAATGCGGCCATCAGCTATGTCGACGCGAAGCGAAACCGCCGGTTCAATGCGCAGGCGCGATTCGACAGGCGCGGCTTCCTGCTGGGCGGGACGGGTGCGGTTCTGGGGGCTCCGGTGCGGATCGGCGTAGCCGGCGCGCCGATCGGCGGCGGCCCGGCGGCGCCCTGGCCCTTCGCCGCGACGATCAAGGGCGAAGCGCTGTCCATGCGCGCCAGTGGCGTTATGGACGCCCCGTTCGACGCCGCGCACATGACCGTCCATGTCGCCGCGAGCGGTCAGGATCTGAAATATCTCGATGCGATCATCGAAGCGGGGCTGCCGGGGACGCAGCCGGTGACGCTGTCCGCCGACGCGCGGCATGACGGGCGCGACTGGACGGTCACTCATCTGGCCGGGACGGTGGGCCTATCGGACCTGCGGGGGGAAGTGACCGTCAGGAAGCGCGACGGGCGAAGCATCATCGAGGGCCGCGCGACATCGCAGCGCTTCGATTTCGACGATCTGGCCAATGCCAGGAGTCGCGCGATCGGCGCAGCGCGGCGGCGCAAGCTGGGGCCGAGGCTGATCCCCGACACCGCCATCGACCTCAAGCACATGATGCATACCGACGGGCATATCGATGTCAGCGTCGCCAGGCTGCTATGGGCGCAGCCGACGCCTTTCGTCTCGCTCAAGACGCGCATCGCGCTCGACCACGGGTTGCTGACCGTCGCGCCGCTGACGCTGACCATGCCGCGCGGGCGACTGGTCGGCCGGATGACCGTCGATCAGCGCAGGAGCGATCCGCCAGTGATGCGCCTCGACCTCGCCATGCGCGGTGCGACGCTTGCCAGCCTGGCCGGCGAAAGCGACTTTTCAGGCGAGCTCGAGGCGCGCGCGCGGCTCACGGGGCGCGGGAGGCGGCTGCGCGCCGCGATCGGCGATTCGAGCGGAATGGTCGCGATCACCGCGCGCGACGGCGAACTGCCCGCGCGGCTCGCCTCATTCATCGGCATGGACATTGCGCGCGGGCTGATCGTCAGTAAGGACAAGGTGGCCGGGCTGCGCTGCCTGATATTGCGGCTCGACGTGGCCAACGGGCTGGGCAGGCTGAATCCGCTGATCATCGACACGACACGGTCGCAGGCGACGATCAGCGGGACGATCAGCCTCGCGACCGAGAAACTCGACGGCAGCGCGATCGGAGCGCCAAAGAAAAAGAGCCCGCTGCGCTACGACAAGCCCTTGCCTTTCGGCGGGACGATCAAGAATCCCGTCGCCTTCCCGCCCAGAGTGAAGAAGGAAAAGATGCTGCTGCGCTTGCTGGGCAAGGCGATCGCGGGCGGGCAGTCGCCGCTGGCGACCGATGCCGACTGCAACGGGCTGATCGCCCGCGCGCTGGCGAACTGAACCTCAGCCCTCGACGCGCAGCGGGCGCGACAGCAAGGCCTCCGCCACGCGCGGCGCATCGACATGGCCGTCGAGCAGAGCGCAGACCGCATCGACGACAGGCATTTCGACCCCGGCGGCCCTCGCCGCTTCGCGCAGCACCGGAGCGGTGAAGGCGCCTTCGGCCACGGTGCGGCGGTCGGCGAGCAGCGCGGCGGCGCTCTGCCCCTCGCCCAGCCCCTTGCCCAGCGAGAAATTGCGCGAACTGGTCGACGAGCAGGTGAGGACGAGATCGCCCAGCCCCGAAAGGCCCGCCAGCGTCTCCGCCCGCGCACCGCGCGCCATGCCGAAGCGCGTCATTTCGGCAAAGCCCCGGCTGATCAGCGCCGCACGCGCATTCTGGCCGAGGCGCAACCCTTCGACGACGCCGCAGGCGATGGCGAGCACATTCTTGACCGCCCCGCCAATCTCCGCGCCGACAAGGTCCGTCGAGGCATAGGGACGGAAGGTCGGCCGCGCGAAACGCGCCGCGAGCGCCGCCGCGACATGGTCTTGCTCCGCCGCGAGCGTGACGGCGGTGGGCAGGCCGCCTGCGACCTCGAACGCGAAGGTCGGCCCGGAAAGCGCGGCGACCGTCGCCTCCGGATGAAGCGCTGCGGCGACTTCGCTCAGCAGCAGCATCGATCCCGCCTCAATGCCCTTGGAGCAGAGCACCAGCGGCGCCGTCCCCGGCGTCAGACCCGACAGCACGCTCCGCAGATGCTGCGCGGGGACGACGATCAGCAGCGCTTCGCAGCCATTCAAATCATCCAGCTCGCCCGTCGCGCGAATCCGGGGAGACAAGGGCCGATCGGGCAGGAACAGGCTGTTGACCCGATCGCGGTTGACGGCCTCGACCACTTCGGGCTCGCGCGCCCAGATCAGCACGTCGCTGCCGTCGCCCGCCATCACCTGCGCCAGCGCCGTGCCCCACGCGCCCGCCCCGACCACGCCGATCGTCATGCCTTCACCCCCGCGCCGCGCACTGCCTCCGCATCCGGATCGAGCGGCCAGCGCGCGTGCGCCGGCGTATCGAGCCCGTCGCTGTAGCCGGCGGCGAAACGCTCCGCCCCCGCCCAGCCGATCATCGCCGCATTATCGGTGCACAGCCAGAGCGGCGGCGCGACGAAAGGCAGATCATGCCCGTGCGCCAACGCCTCCAGCGCGTCGCGGATCGGCGCGTTCGCCGCGACGCCGCCAGCAACGACCAGCGCAGTCGCGCCCGGCGCGCGCGCAATCGCCTTCTTCGTGCGATCGACCAAACAGTCGATCACCGCAGCCTGGAAGCTGGCGGCGATATCCTCGGCGCTGTGCGTCCCGGCGTCGCGCGCGCGCAGCACCGCGCTCTTCAATCCCGCGAAGGAGAAATGGGGTTCGCGCGTGCCGAGCAGCGGGCGCGGGAAACGGATCGCCCTGGAATCGCCCAGCACCGCCGCCTTCTCCACCGCCGGGCCGCCCGGAAAGCCGAGCCCGAGAAGCTTCGCCGTCTTGTCGAACGCCTCGCCCGCCGCGTCGTCAATCGTCGTCGCCAGCCGCCGGTAGCGCCCCACGCCTTCGACGAAAAGCAACTGGCAATGGCCGCCCGAGACAAGCAGCAGCAGATAGGGAAAGCGCAGCGCGGGATCGGCGAGGCGCGGCGACAGCGCATGACCCTCCAGATGATTGACCGCGACCAGCGGCTTGCCCGCCGCATGCGCCAGCGCCTTGCCCGTCACCAGCCCGACCATCACGCCGCCGATCAGCCCGGGCCCCGCCGTTGCCGCTATGGCGTCAACATCGGCGAGCTTCAGCCCCGCATCGCCCAGCGCCTGCTCGACCAGCGGCGCCAGTATCTCGACATGCGCGCGCGCCGCGATTTCGGGCACGACGCCGCCATAGGGGCGATGATGCGCCTCCTGCCCCGCCAGCCGGTGCGCCAACACCTGCCGATCGGTGGTGACGAGCGCCGCCGCCGTTTCGTCGCAGCTTGATTCGAGTCCAAGAATGATCGCCATGCCGCGCAGATAGTCGTTCATCCGCTATTTCACAAAGCGGCCGCCTGGCGATAAGGGCTATGCGACATGAATATACCCGTCAGGCTCGGCACGCGCGGTTCCCCGCTGGCTCTCACACAGGCGCATATGGTCGCCCGCGCGCTGGGCGAGGCGCACGGCATCGCCGCCGAGGATGTCGAGATCGTGCCGATCCGCACGAGCGGCGACCGCATCCAGGACCGTCCGCTGGCCGAGGTCGGCGGCAAGGCGCTGTGGACCAAAGAACTCGATCGCGCGCTGATGGCGAAGGAGATCGATTTCGCCGTCCACTCGATGAAGGATGTCGAGACGATCCGCCCGGCCGCGATCGCGATCGCGGCGATGTTGCCGCGCGCGGACGTGCGCGACCGGCTGATCGGCGCGGAATCGATCGCGGCGCTGCCCGAAAGCGCGCGCGTCGGCACCAGTTCGCCGCGGCGCGCCGCGCAACTGCTCAACCTGCGGCCGGACCTGTCGATCATTTCCTTTCGGGGCAATGTCGATACGCGGCTCGCGCGGCTCGATCTCGGCGAGGCGGAAGCGACATTGCTCGCGGCCGCCGGGCTCGACCGGCTGGGCCGCGCCGACATCGGCGTCGCGATAGAGATCGGCACGATGCTGCCCGCGCCGGCGCAGGGGGCGGTGGGCATCGAGGCCCGCGCAGCGGACGACCGCATGATCGAATGGCTGCGCGCGATCGACCATGCGCCGACCAGCGCGTGCGTCCGCGCCGAACGCGCGCTTCTCCTCGCGCTGGGCGGCGATTGCCGATCGCCGATCGCGGCGCTTGCAACATCGGGAGCGAAAGGGATTCACCTGCGCGGCGCGGTCTATGCGCCCGACGGATCAAGCTGCGTGAAGGACGAGACGCTGATTCTCCATGGCGGCGAACCGGCGATCCTCGCGCGTCGCCTGCTCGAACAGTCGCCCAAATCGGTCCGCGCGCTGTTCACGGGATGAGCCGTCCGCTGCTTATCCTTCGCCCCGAACCGGGCGCGTCGGAAACCGCGCGCGCCGCCGCTCGGCTGGGGCTGAAAGCCGAGGTGAGGCCATTGTTCGCGATCGGCGCGGTCGGCTGGGCGCCGCCCGATCCGAACCGATATGACGCGCTGATGATAACCAGCGCCAATGCCGCGCGCATGGCCGGCGACGCCTTGCATCTCTATGCCGGACTGCCGCTCTACGCAGTCGGCGGGCGAACCGCCGAGGCGCTGGCGCTCGCGGGGCTGTCCGATGCCCGGATCGGACCGGGCGACGCGCAAGGGCTGGCCGCGATGATGGCGCGTGACGGCCGGCGGCGCATCGTCCATCTCTGCGGGATCGATCGCCGCGACTTCGATCCGGGCGCGCTGAAGATCGACGCGATCGCGGTCTATCGCGCGAATGTGATCGATCCGCCGCCCTCTCTCGCCGATGCCGCGGAGCATGTCGCGCTGCTCCATTCGCCGCGCGCCGCCCGAACCTTCGCCGCATGCGTTCCCGCGCGCAGCGACGTGAGAATAGCGGCGATCAGCGCCGCGACGGCCGAGGCGGCGGGCGAAGGCTGGGCCGCCCGCGCGATCGCGGCGACGCCCGACGACGCGGCTTTGCTGGCTGCGGCGGCGGGCTTGTGCCAGTGAAGGCCGCCATGCGATGAGTGGATGCAATGATGACGGCCGAAATTGATCCGACCCCGGGCGAAGTCGCCCGGATGCGAAGCTGGCGCGGCCCGCTGATCGCAATTCTTGTGGCGTTCCTCGTCGGGCTCGGCCTGATGGCCTGGCTGCTTTCGCATTCGGACCGTGCGGCGAGAACGCTTGGCGTCGTCGCCGCATCGCCTGCCCCGGCACCCGCCGCAGCGCCGGCGCCCATGCTGGCCCCGCCGGCCGCCCTGCCCCGCGTCACCGCCGATCCGCAGACCGTTTCCGCGCTCGACGCTCGCGTCGCCGACCTCGAATCGCGAATCGCGCATGTCAGCGAGCGAGCGCAGCTCGCCTCTGGCGACGCATCGCGCGCCGAAGGGCTGCTGATCGCCTTCGCGGCGCGGCGCGCGATCGAGCGCGGGCTGGGCCTCGGCTATATCGAGGCGCAACTTCGCGTGCGCTTTGGCGCCACCCAGCCGCAGGCGGTGTCGACGGTGATCGCCGCGTCGCGCGATCCGCTGACCGTCGAGGATCTGGAACTGAGCCTTGACGATCTGGGCCCCTCGCTGGCCGCCGACACCACGAGCGGCGACGGCTGGTGGTCGTCTTTCAGGCGCGAGTTGTCCGGGCTGGCCATCATCCGCAAGGCCGGAAGCCCCTCGCCGCTGCCCAGTGAACGGCTGCGCCGTGCGCGGCGGATGCTGGAGGCGGGGCGCGTCGACGCCGCGCTTGCCGAAGTCGCGCGCATGCCGGGCCGCGAGAAGGCCGATGGCTGGATGCAGGCCGCGCGCCGCTATATCGCAACGCGCCAGGCGCTGGACGTGCTTGAGACGAGCGCGATCGTCGAACCCAAGACGGACGGACCGCCGCCGCTGCTCCCTGAGCCGCCGCGCGCTGCGCCGGCGAACTGAGATTCGATTTCGATTTCTGGAAAACTGGAGCGGGCGAAGGGATTCGAACCCTCGACCCCGACCTTGGCAAGGTCGTGCTCTACCCCTGAGCTACGCCCGCTCGGCGTTTGCCCCCCGGGAGGGGGCGGGTGAGGCGCGGCTGATAGCGTGGGGGATCGGGTGGCGCAAGCCCCCTCCTGCGACTTTTCGCCAATCGCCCCTTCGCCACGCACGAATCCCCCGCCGGGGGTTGGCAGCGCGGGGCTTCGCCCCACATAAGGGCCGCCAAGCAACTGGAGCGACAAAGTGGCAACCCTGGGATTGAGCGCCGCCGAGCGCGAGGAAATCGAAGCTTTCAAGCGCGATGTCATCGACCCGTCGATGGAATCGCTCGTCATTCTCGATTTCTGGGCGGAATGGTGCGGGCCATGCAAGCAGCTCGGCCCCGTGCTCGACAAGGTCGCGGCGACCTATGCCGACAAGGGCGTTCTGCTGCGCAAGATCGATGTGGACGCGCAGAAGCTGGTCGCCGCGCAGTTCCGCGTCCAGTCGATCCCGACCGTCTATGCCGTTTTCCAGGGCCAGTTGGTCGCCGATCTCACCAACGCGCGCACCGATGGGCAGATCGGCCAGATTCTCGACCAGCTTCTTCGCCAGCTCCCCGTGCAGGGAGCGGCCCAGCAGCTTGAAGCCGATCTCGCCCCGCTGCTCGCTATGGGCGAGGAGGTGCTGGCGAGCGGCGACAATGAGCGCGCGGCCAGCGTCTTTGCGCAGATTTTGGAAATGGCGCCCGGGGAAGCCGACGCGATCTCCGGCCTCGCACGCGCCTACACCGCGCTCGGCCGCGTCGACGAAGCACAGGCGCTGATCGATTCGCTGCCCCCCGAAGCCGCGAAGGATCCGGCGATCGAGCGCGCCCTGGCGGCGATCGCGCTGGCCCGCGAGGCGACGCCGGCCGACGACCTTGGCGATCTCAAGCAGCGCGCCGCCGCCGCACCCGACGATCTTGCGCTGCAATATGAGCTGGCGGGCGCCTTGATGGCCGCCGGCGATCGCGACGGCGCAGCCGATTCGCTGCTTGCCAGCATCGCGAAGGACCGGGCGTGGAACGACGGCGCCGCGCGGCAGCGGCTGCTCAAACTGATGGACGTGGTCGGGCTGGAGGATCCCTGGGTCTCGGCGCAGCGCCGCCGCCTGTCGGCCATCCTGTTCACCTGATGGCCGGCCGCCCCTCGCGGTTGTCGATCTTTCCGCTGAGCGGCGCGCTGCTCTTCCCGCGGATGCACCTGCCGCTTCACGTTTTTGAACCTCGCTATCGCGCCCTGGTGAGCGACGCGATGGCGCGCGACCGGCGGATCGGCATGATCCAACCGCGCCCGGCCGCCGGCGATCCGCCCGAATTGTTCGCAATCGGCTGCGTCGGCCGCATTTCGGAAGTCGAGGCGCTCGACGACGGGCGCTACAATATCGTGCTCGAAGGGCTGGCGCGCTTCCGCATGGTCGGCGAACTCGATGTCTCGACGCCCTTCCGGCAGATCGAGGCCGAGATAGAGACGCCCGCCGAGGAGCCGGCGCTGGCGGTGGTGCGCCGCGCCGCACTGGAAAGCGAATCGAAGCGATTCGCCGACACGCAGGGCTATGCCGTCGACTGGGATGCGGTCGCGCGGCTCGACGACGAATCGCTGGTCAACGGGATCGCGCAAATCGCGCCCTTCGACGTTGCGGCGAAGCAGGCGCTGCTCGAAGCCGACGGGCTCAACGAACGCGCCGACCTGCTCGTCCAGCTCATGCAGTTCTTCGGGCGTCATCATGGCGACGGCGGCGCGGAAGTGACCTTGCAATGAGCATCGATCCCGATTTGCTGGCGATTCTCGTCTGCCCGGTCACGCGCGCGCCGTTGATTTACGATGAAGCGACAGGGGAACTCGTCTCCGCCGCCGCCAGCCTCGCCTATCCGGTCCGCGACGGCGTGCCGGTTCTGATCGTCGAGGAAGCGCGCAGGATCGGCTGATCCCCCGCACCTTGCGCCTGTCGCCGAGCCTCGATCAGAGCGGGCTCAACGGGTGAGGCCAATCGAGCACCGGCTCGTCAGTCATCGGATGGGTGATTGCGACATTCTCCGCCGTGCGGATCAGCCACTGCCCACTTTCCTGAACTGCGATAAACAACATCAAGGTGTTCAAGGCGCGGGGCCCATGCGGCATGGACGGCCCGATCGTCATACGGCTGAGCATGTGCGCGGCGACGGCCCCGGGCGCGATCTCTTCGGCCCGAACGACCTTGTTCACGACCGTGGTGTCGCGATAGACGCCTTCGTGAATGAAGCGATGGCCTTCGCGGATCGCCGATCGGCCGATCCACAACATGCCGTAACGATTCACGAACGAGGCATCGTCGTGGAATAACGCCCCGAACGCATCCATGTCATGCGCATTCCAGCTCTTTTGAAATCCGCTTGAGAGGCTTTCCGCGACGTCGATCGGAGGCATGGGGCATCCTTTTGGCAAAGGGTTTCCCGATCCTAACGGAAAGCTCCGCTCTCCCGAAGAGATTTTGCAGATCGCCGCCTAAACCAGTTCGCCCTGCAGAAGGTGAGGCAGAGCCCCGGTTTCGCCGCGCGCTTCCTGCATGAAGAAGCGCTTGAGCGCGGGCGTGCGCTGGACCACGCCGAGGCCCAGCCGCCGCGCCGCCGAAGCCGCCTTGCCCGGAACCCCGAACAGCCGCGTGAAAGCGTCGGTCGCGCCGGCGACCATCAAAGTGTCGAGTCCGCGCCAGCGCGCATAGCGATCGAGAATCTGGGCGTCGCCGAGATCAAGCCCGAGCCGGCTGCCCTCGACAAGCACTTCCGCAAGCGCCGCCACGTCGCGCAGCCCAAGGTTGAGCCCCTGCCCCGCGATGGGATGGATGCCGTGCCCGGCGTCCCCGACCAACACGAGGCGTTCGGCGGTCAGCCGCGATGCGTGGTGGAAGCCCAGCGGATAGCCGCTGCGCGGCGCGATCGACTTCAGCTTGCCCAGCAGACCGCCCATCTTCTTCTCGGCTTCGGCCACGAAGGCGCGCTCGCCCAGTTTCATCATCGCGGGGGCATGTTCGCGCGACACCGACCAGACGATCGCCGAACGATTGCCCGGCGGCATGGGCAACAGCGCGAACGGCCCCTCGGGATAGAAGATTTCATAGGCGATGTTGCCGTGCGGCTTTTCATGCTCCAGCGCGCCGACGATCGCGACATGATCATATTGCCAGCGCGCGACCTTGATCCCCGCCGCCTCGCGCGTCGGCGACTGGCGCCCCTCCGCCGCGACAAGCAGGGCGGCCCTGGCCGTCCGTCCGTCGGACAGGGTCGCAGTAACGCCATGCGCGTCGCGATGCGTCTCGACCGCGCGCGTTTTCATCAGCAACGTGACATTCGCGCTTTCGGCGGCCGCGGCATGAAGCGCCTGCCGGACGTGCCGGTTCTCGAACATATAGCCCAGCGGGCCTTCATCCGCCGCCGATTCAAAGGCGAGCAGCCCCGGCGCCAGTCCGTCGGTCACGTGGATGTCGCGGATTTCGCAGCCCTTGCCGGCCAGCCGCGCACCGATCCCGATCGCATCGAGCATCTTCCAGCTCGCGCTGGCGATTGCCGAGGCGCGCCCGTCAAAGCCCGGCGCGAGGATCGCCTCCGGATCGGCGGGGTCGACGACCACGCTCGACAGCCCATGCACATCAAGGGCAAGCGCGAGCGTGAGGCCGACCAGCCCCCCGCCCAGGATGATGACGTCCGCTTCGAGCTCATTCTGCATGGCATTCGTCCTAGACCCGCGGCGGCCCGCACGGAAGCCCGCTTGACGCGGAGTCCGCTCGGGCTGCATTGTGGCCAAGGGCGGAACATTAAGCGCACAGACGCTCAGCATATAGATTTGGATGACAAAGATGGGGAGCCGCGCAATGGCGACGCAGAGCCCGGGCTGGCGGGAAGCGATGCGGCGGGGCGCCGCCCGCAGCGGCGCGCTGTTCGGCGGCGTCGCGATCCTTATCCTCGCGCTGCTGCTGGCGCTTGCGCTGATTTCCTACCACCCCAGCGATCCATCGATGAACACCGCAGCCGAAGGGCCGGCGAAGAATATCATCGGCGCGCCGGGCGCCTGGGTGTCCGACGGGCTGCTGTGGATTTTCGGGCCGGTGATCGCGCTGATCCTGCCGCTGATGGTCTTTATCGCGCTTCGCCTCTGGCATGATCGCGATCCGGGGCGCTGGAAACGGACGATCCCGCAGGCGTTGCTCGGCATCGCCATGCTGGGCGTCGCGCTGGCCATGGCCAAGGGCGGAGCGATCGGCGGCTTGCCCGCAGGACTTGGCGGCGCAATCGGGCTTTCGGGTTCGATGGCGGCCGATGCGCTGATCGCTTTCCTTCCCGAACAGGCGCGCTTCTGGACTTCGCTGGGCAGCGGCGTCCTGATCGGCCTTGGCGGCGCGGCAATCTGGGCGAAGAGCCTTGAACTCGACGAAGTCGAGCGCGGCTGGCTGTTCCGTCGTCGTGCGCGCGACGACGATAGCGACGATTTCGATTATGAGGACGAAGCGGAGGATGCCGCAGAACGGCTGGCCGCGCCCTCGCGCAAGGCCAGGACTGCGCGCCCGCCGGAACCCCGCCCCACGGCCGAGCCCGATCGCCGCCCGCCGCCGGTCATTTCGGTGCCCGAAACCAGGCCGGTCGACAGCGCGAAGAAACAGGCGCCGGTGCAGACATCCTTCGATCTCAAGGATCGGTTCCAGCTTCCCAAGCTGTCGCTGCTTTCCCCCGCCCCGCCCTCAACCGGCGGCGCGATCGACAAAGCGGGGCTGGAACGCAACGCCCGCCTGCTCGAATCGGTGCTCGACGACTTCCATGTGAAAGGCGAGATCGTCGAGGTCCGCCCCGGCCCCGTCGTCACCATGTATGAGCTGGAACCGGCGTCGGGCATCAAGGCCAGTCGCGTGATCGCGCTCGCCGACGATATCGCGCGCAACATGAGCGCGATTTCCGCGCGCGTCGCGACCATCCCGGGGCGCACGGTCATCGGCATCGAACTGCCCAACCAGAAACGCGAATCGGTCGTGCTTCACGAACTGATCTCCAGCCCTGCCTTCGAGGCGCAATCGGGATCGCTGCCGCTGGTGCTCGGCAAGAATATCGGCGGCGATCCGGTGATCGCCGACCTTGCGCCGATGCCCCATCTGCTCGTTGCGGGCACCACCGGTTCGGGCAAGTCGGTCGGCCTCAACGCGATGATCCTGTCGCTGCTCTACCGGCTGACGCCCGAACAGTGCCGGATGATCATGATCGATCCCAAGATGCTCGAACTCAGCATCTACGACGATATTCCCCATCTGCTCGCTCCCGTCGTCACTGATCCGCCCAAGGCGATCCGCGCGCTCAAATGGGCGGTGGAGCAGATGGAAGAGCGTTATCGCATGATGGCTTCGGTCAGCGTGCGCAGCCTCGCCTCGTTCAATGAGAAGGTGCGCGCCGCCAAGGCCAAGGGCCAGCCGCTCGGCCGCCGCGTGCAGACGGGCTACGACGCCGAGACCGGCCAGCCCATCTATGAGGAAGAGCAGCTCAGCTACGAGCCGCTGCCCCAGATCGTCGTCGTCGTCGACGAGCTGGCCGATCTGATGATGACCGCAGGCAAGGAAGTGGAGTTCCTGATCCAGCGCCTGGCGCAGAAAGCGCGCGCGGCGGGCATCCACCTTATCATGGCGACGCAGCGCCCCTCGGTCGACGTCATCACCGGCGTCATCAAGGCGAACCTGCCGACGCGCATCAGTTTCCAGGTGACGAGCAAGATCGATTCGCGCACCATCCTGGGCGAACAGGGCGCCGAGCAACTGCTGGGCAAGGGCGACATGCTCTACATGCCTGGCGGCAAGCAGGTTGTCCGCGTCCACGGCCCCTTCGTGTCCGACGAGGAGGTGCGCGCCGTCGCCGATCACTGGCGCGCGCAGGGCAAGCCTGACTATATCCAGGCCGTCACCGAGGAGCCCGAGGACGGCGGCTTCGAGCTGGAAGGCGCTCCGCAAGGCGACGACAGCCCCGAAGAGCAGCTTTACCGCCGGGCGCTCCAGATCGTCGCCGAAAGCCAGAAGGCGTCGACCAGCTATGTCCAGCGCCAGCTTCGCGTCGGCTATAACAGCGCGGCGCGGCTGATCGAGCGCATGGAACAGGAGGGAAAGGTAAGCCCGCCTGACCATGTCGGCCGCCGCGACGTCCTGATCGACCGCGACGGTCATCCGATCTGATCGGGAACCCATTGGGGTTCAGTGCGCGTTCAACCCGGTTGAACGAAAGGCCCTGTGTCTCACCGGAGTGAATGAATGAAAGTCCGCCTGCCCCTTATCCTCGCGCTTTCGCCGATCGCGATGGCCGCCGCCGCGCCGGTGGCTGCGCAGAGCGCAGCGCCAGCCGACGATTTCGCACAGGTCAAAAGCTTCATGGCGGGCATCGATACGATGACCGCGCGCTTCACGCAGACCGACCGCAACGGCAAGGTCGTGAGCGGAACGATCACCCTCAAACGTCCGGGCAAGGTGCGCTTCCAATATCAGGAGGGTGTGCCGCTGCTCATCGTCGGCGACGGCAAGGCGCTGACCTTCATCGACTATTCGGTGAAGCAGGTGTCGCGCTGGCCGATCGGCAATTCACCGCTCTCCTTCATCCTCGATCCGCGCAAGGATCTGTCGCAGATCGCGAGGATCATCGATTCGCCCGATCCGCGCCTCATCCTCGTGCAGGCGCGCGACTCCAGGCATCCGGAGTTCGGCACGATCACGCTGGCCTTTGCGCGCGGCGACGGGCCGGCAGGGCTGACGCTGACCGGCTGGACCGCGCTCGACGCGCAGAACAACCGAACGCAGATCCGCCTGAACGAACAGCGCTATAACGCCCCGGTGGACGATGGAATGTTCCGCTGGCGCGATCCACGCCCGCAGACGCGCGGCCGCTGACAAGATCGTTCATCCTGGCGACAGGTAGCGCCCCATAAACAGACGGTGCGGACGAAAAGTCAGCGGGACGGGTTTCCCCCCTGTTGCCCCTCCCCAAAGGACATCGTCCCGCCAGCGTGACGAACGCTAGGTTGGCCCCCGTTCCATGCCCCCGGAGCGGGGGCCTTTCCTTTTTTTGGTTGCGGCATCGCCACAACGGCTTGGCTCCGGCCCGCTCCCCCACCCGGCCCCCCAACGACAGTATCCTGGAATGGGGGCCGGTGGGGGAGCGGGCCGGAGCCGCTTCCACCAGAGCGAAACCCCGTCTAGATGCCGTTCATGGCCGACACATTGAAGATCGCATCGTGGAACATCAATTCGGTGCGTGCGCGGATCGACATCGTCGAACGTTTTCTGACCGAGCAGGCGCCTGACATCCTCTGCCTGCAGGAAACCAAGGTGGTGGACGAGATTTTCCCTGCCGCCGCCTTTCACCGCCTCGGCTACAGGCATCAGATATTGCACGGCCAGCGCATGCATCATGGCGTGGCGATCGTCAGCCGCGTGCCGCTGGCCGAGGATGACCGGTTGGACTGGCAGGCCAATGGCGAGGCGCGGCACGTCGGCGTCCGGCTCGACAACGGGCTGCGCCTCGAAAATGTCTATGTGCCGGCGGGCGGCGACATTCCCGATCGCGCCCTCAACCCCAAATTCGGACAAAAGCTGGATTTCCTCGCGCGGATGATAGACTGGTCGGCGACGCTCAAGACGCCCACCCTGCTGGTCGGCGATTTCAACATCGCACCGCTCGAATCGGATGTGTGGAGCCACAAGCAACTGCTCGACGTCGTCAGCCATACCCCGATCGAGGTCGAAACGCTCGCCCGCCTGCAGGCCGCGCACGGCTGGGTCGATCTCGGCCGCCGCTTCGTGCCCGCACCCGAGCGGCTCTACACCTGGTGGAGCTATCGCGCGAAGGACTGGGCGGCCTCCGATCGCGGCCGCCGGCTCGACCATATGTGGGCCAGCCCCGAGCTTGCCGAACATGCCGTCGCCCACCGTGTGCACGAGGAATGTCGCGACTGGGGCAAGCCCTCCGACCATATCCCGCTTGTCACCGAGTTCGCCTTTTGACCGATCCCCGCGCCGCCGCCCGCGCCGTCGATGCGCTTCGCCGGGGCTGGGAAGTCCGCATCGCCGGGGCCGACGGCGCACTTGCGCTGCTCGCGATCGAGACGGCCGACGCGCCGCGCCTCGGCGCGTTCGATCCTGCGGCCCGCGCGGATATCCTGCTGTCGACTTCGCGCGCCGCGACGCTCAAGCTCGCCAACCAACGCGACGCCGCGGCCGGCGCGACGACGCGGATCGAGCGGACGCCGTGGATCGACATGGCGATGGCGACGGCGATCGCCGATCCCGCGCTCGACCTCGCGACGCCTTTGAAGGGGCCCTTCCGTGCGATTCCGGTCGGCGCGGCCGAAGCTGCGGCTGCGGCTCTGGAGCTGGCGCGGCTCGCCGGCCTCCTCCCCGCCTTCTTCATCCGCAACGCGGAGGACGCGGACGGCGCGATTACGCCCGCCGACATCGCCGCCTATGATTCGTCCGCCCGGCTGGTCGTCGCGGCGCGGGCGCGCTTGCCGGTCGAGGCGAGCGAGACCGCCGAAATCGTCGCCTTCCGCAGCGCCGAGACGGCCGACGAGCACGTCGCGCTTATCATCGGCCAGCCCGACGGCAACCCGCCGCTCGTCCGCCTGCACAGCGAGTGCCTGACCGGCGACGTGCTCGGCAGCCTCAAATGCGATTGCGGGCCACAGCTTCACGCCGCGCTCCACGCCATCGCCGACGCCCGCTGGGGCATCCTCCTCTATCTGCGGCAGGAAGGGCGCGGCATCGGGCTGGTCAACAAGCTGCGCGCCTACAGCCTGCAGGATCAGGGGTTCGACACGGTCGACGCCAATGTCCGCCTCGGCTTCGCCGTCGACGTGCGCGATTTCTCAGTGGCGGCGCGGATGCTCGACCTGCTCGGCGTGGACAAGGTGCGGCTCCTTACCAACAATCCCGACAAGGTGGCGGGACTCGAGGCGCACGGCGTGTCCGTGGTCGAGCGCGTCCCCCACAAGCTGCCGTCCAATCCCTTCAATGAGAAATATCTCGCGACCAAGCGCGATCGGACGGGGCACCAGCTTTAGAATCCTATCCCGCTGACGTAGGCGCGCCGCTGAGCAGCGCCGACACCTCGGCCCAGCTCGACGCGATGTGATGCGCGCCAAGGCGCTTCAATATCTCGCCATGGCCGGGTGCGCAGTGGCGACCGGCGGTGAGGCCGACCACCGTTGCGCCCGACGCCACCGCGCCCGTCACGCCCACCGGCGAATCCTCGACGATCAGCGCGCGTTCGATCGGCACGCCCAGCGCCGCCGCCGCGTGGATATAGATGTCGGGCGCTGGCTTGCCGTGGCGCACATGCTCGCGCCCGCTGAAGATCAGCGCATCGTCGAAATAGCGGCGCAGCCCTACATGATCGAGATGCGCCTTGATCCACACCGAAGAGCTCGACGACGCGATGGCGCGGGGCAATGCGGGATCGACGCCTTCGATAGCCGTCACCGCGCCGGCAACAGGCGGCACGCCTTCAGCCAGAACGCGGGCGTCCTCCGCCGCGCGCAACTCATGGAAGCGCGCCGGGATAGGCCGGCCGATCCATGTTTCGATCGCCTGATGAAAGGACGCGCCGCTTAGCCCCATGAAGCGCGCCATCGAGGTTTCGACGTCGGTCGGATGGCCAAGCTCGGTCAACAGTTCGGCGAGATGTCGATTGCCTTCATATTCACTCTCGACGATCACGCCGTCGAAATCGAGGATCAGCGCATCGAAGCGACGCTGGCTGGCCGGCGCGCCCGCCGGATTCTGCTCACGGCACATCAGCGCGCTCCGAACAGCGCGGTGCCGACGCGGACATGCGTCGCGCCGATCGTCACTGCGGTTTCGTAATCGCCCGACATGCCCATCGACAGCCCGGCAAGCCCTTCCTCACGCGCCATCCTGGCGAGCAGCGCGAAATAGGGCGCGGACTCGACGCCTTCAGGCGGCACGCACATCAGCCCGACAACGGGCAACGCGGCCCCGCGCGCCTCACCCAGCAAGGCAGGCAGATCGGCGATCGCACAGCCGCCTTTTTGAGCCTCAGCCCCGATATTGACCTGTATGAAGCAATCCGGCCGCCGCCCCGCCTTGTCCATCGCCCTGGCGAGCGCTGCGACCAGCGACGGCCGATCGACCGAATGGATCGCATCGAACAGCGCGACCGCATCCTCAGCCTTGTTCGACTGGAGCTGGCCGACGAGGTGAAGCTCGATGCCTGGCGTGTCCTCGCGCAGCGCGGGCCATTTCGATGCGGCCTCCTGCACGCGATTTTCGCCGAATCGGCGCTGCCCCGCCGCGATCAGCGGGCGAATGGCCTCTGCGGGATGCGTCTTGGACACGGCAACAAGCTTCGCCGCGCCTCTGGGGCGGCCGGCGATGCGGAGCGATTTGGCGATGCGCGCCTCGACATCGGCGAGCCGCTGGGCGGGGTCGTCTGCGATCATGGCGGTGCTATAGGAATGGCGATGCGTCCCCGCCAGCCCATCCCGCGCCTTTGGCTGATGACCGACGAACGGCTGGGCGATATGCTCTGGGCGGCGCTCGCGCGGCTGCCACGTGGCGCGGGCGTCGTTTTTCGTCATTATTCGCTGCCCCTCGCCGAGCGGAAGGCGCTGTTCGCGCGAATCGACCGCATCGCGCGGCGGCGACGGCTGACGCTGGTCGTGGCGCGGCCCTGGCGGGTCTCGCCCGGCATCGGCGTCCATGGGGAACGCCACGGACGGGCGAAATTGCGCACGGCGCCCGCCCACTCGCGGCGCGAAGCGCTGACGGCGATCCGCGCGGGGGCCGATGCGCTGTTCGTCTCGCCGATATTCGCCACCCGCTCGCATCCTGGCGCGCCGGCGCTGGGCGTCGTCAGGCTGGGATTGATGATGCGCGGACTGGGCGTGCCGCTGATCGCTCTGGGCGGCATGGATCGCCGCCGCGCACGCGCGCTCGCACAATTGGATATTCATGGCTGGGCGGGGATCGACGCCTGGGCGTCGGATCAGAACTTGAAGGCAGTGCCGATATAGACGGCCTGGCTGTCGCGCCGGGCGTCGCTCGAAAGCTGCAGGCGGTCACGCTGCGACTGATAACGCACGCCCGCCGTCACATCGAGGCGACGGGTGAGCGAATAGCTGCTCGCCAGATCGACCGAAACGCGATCCTCGTCGCCGACGAAGCGCGGCTGTTCGCCAACCGGGTTTTCCTTGCCCAGTTGCAGGCGCGTGCTGAAGCGCGGCGCATTGTAGCTGACGCCCACGTCAAGCCGCTGGCGGCTACCCGGCAGCACGCCCATGTCGACCTTCGCTATGTCGCCCGAAAGCGCGAAACGCTTCCAGCCGACCGCCAGGCCGAGATTATAGGCGACCGGCGCAACCCCCGGATTCAGAACGGGCGCCACGGCGGCGACGCGTTCAGCCTGCGGACGAACGTTCGAGGACATGGCGCGCACGGCGACCGTCACCGATCGCTTGCCGCTGACCACCGTCGCCGACGGCGTGAAGCGGAAACCCGTGCCGCCCGGAAGGCCCGCGCGCGCGAAGCTGGCCGCGAGCTGCGGATTGGCGCCTGCGGGGGTGAAAGTGCCAAGCCCGCCGTGCGCGACGAGGCTGGCGCGCTTTTCAGGCAGCTTGCCGTCGATGTTCTGGGCGCCGAACGCAGGCGACAGGGCGAGGCCGAGCACGGCTGCCGCCGTCCCCATCCATCCCACCAATGCCGCCCGACTCGTCATCCCCGGAACAATCCTGCACTGACCCGAATAATATTCGCTCCGCGCCTATCATGAATCGCGAAGCCACCGCCACCGCCAGAGTCGCTTTTCCCGAACCTGTTGCATAGGGTCCACAATCATGGCTCCAGGCGGCGATCGGAAGCCCAAACCGGATGCCCCGAAAAGCGATCCTTGGCCCCCGGCTCGCCAGCGCCTTGCGGGGGCCGCGCGAGAGCCTATAAGCGGCCTTCAACCCTAAGTTTCGCGCGTCCAGAGGAATAGCATGGCCGTCCCCTTCCGTACCCTCGGTTTCGCCCTGATCGCCGTCAGCCTGGCCGGCTGCGGGCATAAGGAACGGCCGAAGGCTGATCTCGCCGCCGCGCGCATTACGCAGATCGGCGTCAATTCCTACCTGTGGCGCGCGTCGCTCGACACGCTGTCGTTCATGCCGCTGGTCCAGACGGATTCGAACGGCGGCGTGATCGTGACCGACTGGTATATAAACCCCAACACGCCGAGCGAGCGGATGAAGGTGACGGTGACGATCCTCGACCAGGATCTGCGCGCCGACGCGGTCAAGGTCGCCGCGCTGCGCCAGGTTTTGCAGAACGGCCAGTGGATCGATGCGCCGGTGCAGGCCGCGACGGTGCAGAAGCTGGAGAATATCATTCTCACCCACGCCCGCGATCTGCGGCGCAATTCCATCACCAAGGGCTGAGGGAGCGGCCCCGGCGATGGCATCGCGCTTCAATCCGCGCAGCGCCGACGCGCGCTGGCAAAAGGCGTGGGAGGACAAGCAGACCTTCCGCGCGGACGACGATTCGAACAAGCCGCGCAGCTATGTGCTTGAGATGTTCCCCTATCCTTCGGGGCGCATCCATATGGGCCATGTCCGCAACTATACGATGGGCGACGTGATCGCGCGCTATCGGCGGATGACGGGGCATGAAGTGCTTCACCCGATGGGCTGGGACGCCTTTGGCATGCCCGCCGAGAATGCGGCGATGGAAAAGAAGGTCCATCCCGGCGAATGGACGCGCGCCAATATCGCGACGATGCGCGCGCAGTTGAAATCGCTGGGCTTCGCGCTCGACTGGAGCCGCGAACTGGCGACCTGCGAACCCGATTATTACGGCCACGAACAGGCGCTGTTCCTCGATCTCTACGAAGCCGGGCTGGTCTATCGCAAGGAATCGGCGGTCAACTGGGATCCGGTCGACATGACCGTGCTCGCCAACGAGCAGGTGATCGACGGGCGCGGTTGGCGATCGGGCGCACTGGTCGAGCGGCGCAAGCTCAACCAGTGGTTCCTCAAGATCACCGATTTCGCCGAGGATCTGCTGGGCGGTCTCAAGATGCTCGATCACTGGCCCGACAAGGTCCGGCTGATGCAGGAAAACTGGATCGGCAAGAGCGAAGGCCTGCAGTTCGACTGGGCGCTTTCGGACGGCGGGTCGCTGACCGTCTATACGACGCGGCCCGACACGATCTTCGGCGCGAGCTTCATCGCCGTCGCCGCCGATCATCCGATCGCGCAAAAGCTGGGCGCGGCCGATGCGGAAGTCGCGGCCTTTATCGATCAGTGCAAGGCTGGCGGGACCAGCGCGGCGGAAATCGAGACGCAGGAAAAGCTCGGCTGGAACACCGGGCTCACCGCGACGCATCCCTTCGATCCCGCCTGGCAGGTCCCCGTCTATATCGCCAATTTCGTGCTGATGGACTATGGCACCGGCGCGGTGTTCGGCGTGCCCGCGCACGACCAGCGCGACTTCGAGTTCGCGACCAAATATCGCCTGCCGATCCGTCGCGTTGTTTCCGAAGGCGACAAGACCGAATCCGTATTCGACGGCAGCGAAGCCTATACTGGTCCCGGCACGCTGGTGAATTCGCATTTCCTAGACGGAATGGACGTCGCCGACGCCAAGCGCGAGGTCATCCGCCGCGCCGAAGATGGCGGCTGGGGCAAGGGCCAGACGGTATGGCGGCTGCGCGACTGGGGCGTTTCGCGCCAGCGTTACTGGGGCACACCGATCCCGATCATCCATTGCGAGGCGTGCGGCCCCGTGCCCGTCCCCAAGGATCAGTTGCCCGTCACCCTGCCCGATGATGTCAGCTTCGACATGCCCGGCAATCCGCTCGATCGCCACCCGACCTGGAAGCATGTCGACTGCCCGTCGTGCGGCGGCCCCGCGCGGCGCGAGACCGACACGCTCGACACCTTCGTCGATTCATCCTGGTATTTCATCCGCTTCGCCAGCCAGCCGAAGGACAAACCCTTCGACCGCGCAGTCGCCGAGCGCTGGCTGCCCGTGGGCCAGTATATCGGCGGGGTCGAGCACGCGATCCTTCACCTGCTCTACGCCCGCTTCTGGACGCGCGCGCTCCAGCATATCGGGCGTCTTGACGTCAAAGAGCCCTTCGCCAGCCTGTTCACGCAGGGGATGGTGACGCACGAGACCTATTCGCTCCTCGTCCATGAAGAACAGGGCGACCGCATCCACTGGCTGTCGCCCGAGGAACTGGAATGGCGCGAGGGCAAGCCCTTCGTCGCCGTCACCGGCCAGCCCGCGACTGTCGGCCGCGTCGAGAAGATGTCGAAGTCGAAGAAGAATGTCGTCGATCCGGCGCCCATTCTCGATCGCTACGGCGCCGACGCGGTGCGCTGGTTCATGTTGTCGGACAGTCCGCCCGAACGCGACCTCGAATGGTCCGAAGCGGGGATCGAAGGCGCATGGCGCTTCATCCAGCGCGTCTGGAGGCTGGTCGATACGCTCGAATCCGCAGAAGGCGTCGACGCCGCGCTCGACCGCAAGCTGCACCGCACGATCGCCGGTATTGCCGACGATATCGACGCGCTGTCGTTCAACAAGGCTGTCGCCAAGCTCTATGAGCTGGTCGCCGCGATCGAGAAAGCCGCGCCCGGCGAATCGCGCGCTGCGGCGATCCGCGCGCTCGTTCGCCTCGTCGCGCCGATGGCGCCGCATCTGGCGGAGGAAGCCTGGGCCGCACTTGGCGAAGCCGGCATGGTCGCCGATGCGCCATGGCCCGAAGTCGATCCGGCGCTGCTCGTCGATGATGAAGTGACGATCGCGGTGCAGGTCAACGGCAAGCTGCGCGACACACTGACCGTCGCCAAGGGCAGCCCGCGCGAAACGATCGAGGCGCTGGCGTTGGCGTCGGAAAATGTCGTCCGCATCCTCGACGGCAAGCCGCCCCGGAAGGTGATCGTCGTCCCCGACCGGCTGGTGAACCTCGTCGCATGAGGCGGGCGCTCGCCATCGTCGCCGCCACGGCGCTTATCGCGCTGACCGGAGGCTGCGGCCTTCGCCCGCTCTATCAGGGCGGCGGCAGCGGGGTGGTGGCGCGCGAACTGGGCGGCGTTGCGGTTGCGCCCATCGACGGCAAGGCGGGGTGGCTGGTCAGCCACGCCGTGGCCGATCGGCTCGGCGAACCCTCGGACAAGCCGCGCTACCGGCTTGAAATAGAGCTGGACGACCAGATCAGCGGCTTCGGCGTGCGAACCGACGATGCGATCACCCGCGAGCGGCGGACGCTGCGCGCGCGCTACCGGCTGGTCGATGCCGAGGCAGGCACGGTGTTGCTCGACACGACCGCGAGCGC
Organism: Sphingomonas sanxanigenens; assembly: GCA_003240855.1. GTDB lineage: Bacteria > Pseudomonadota > Alphaproteobacteria > Sphingomonadales > Sphingomonadaceae > Sphingomonas_L > Sphingomonas_L sanxanigenens_A. Next base: position 90,808 of record QFNN01000002.1, on the reverse strand, counting down.
CGACGCCGGCATCGATGTCGTCAATTCCGGCTATGCGACGATCGCGGCCGAAAACGGCGCGCTCGAAAACCTTACCCAGATCATCGCCGACCAGATCGTCGCGCGCGTCGCGCTCTATGCCTCGCGCACGCAGGAAAAATGAAGGCCAGTCGCGGGCAGATCGAGCGTGCGCTCGACAAGCCCGGCGGCGACGTCCGCTTCTTCCTGCTCCACGGCCCTGATGAATCGGGGTCTGCCGCGCTTGCTGACAGACTTGCGCGAGCGATGGGCGCCGATGCCGAGAAAGTTGAGATCGACGGCGCGACGCTGGCTTCCGATCCCGCTCGCCTCCCGGACGAGGCGGCCTCCATATCGCTTTTCGGCGGCCCGCGCTTCATCCGGCTGCGTCTCACGGCCGACGAGGCAGCCGACGCGGTCGCCGCTCTTCTCGGGGCCGAGGCCGCCGGCAATCCGGTCGTCGCCGTTGCCGGCGCGCTCAAGCCCGCATCACGCCTCCTGAAGCTCGCCCTTGCCGACCCGGCTGCACTTTGCTTCGCCAGCTACGCGCCGGAAGGCGAGGACGCCAACCGGCTCGCCATGGCGATCGGGCGCGACCTGGGCCTGCGAATCGCGCCCGATATCGGCCGCCGCCTCGTTGACGCGACCGGCGGCGACCGCGCAGTGCTTACACGAGAAATCGAAAAGCTGGCGCTGTTCCTCGATGCGGCTCCCGAGCGTCCCGGGGAGGCCAGCCATGAAGCGCTCGACCGGATCGGCGCCGATATGGGCGAGGTCGATCTTTCCGATCTTGTCGACGCCGTGCTTTCGGGCCAGCCCGCCGAAGCCGCGCACGAGATCGAACGGCTCGACGCGGCCGGCGCTCTCAATCCGCAGACGCTGCGCGCCTTTCAACGCCGCCTGTCGCTGCTGATCCAGATTCGCGGCGCGATCGACGCTGGAGCGACCGCCGAGGACGCCATGGCGTCAGCCGGCAAGGCCCTGTTCTGGAAGGACAAGCCCGCCGTCGCGCGCCAGCTTCGCCTCTGGGATTCGGCGCGCCTTGCACGACTCAACACCCGTCTGCTCGATGCCGACCGTCAGCTCAAGTCGAGCCAGTCCGCCGGATCGATCCTCGCTGCAGCCGAGCTGATCGCGGTCAGCCGCGCCGCCGCACGCGCGCGCTGAACGCCGGACGGGCGGCGACGGAGGCGAGCTTCTAAATCTTCTCGCCGGTCAGGCGCTGGCAGATCAGATCGAGCTGATCGAGCGTCGCATAGGCGATGCTCACCGTGCCCGCAGTTCCCGCGTGGCTGATCTTGACCTTGAGGCCGAGCAGATCGGCAAGCTGACGCTCAAGCGCAGCGACATCGGCGTCGCCATCAGCCGCCAACTGCGGCGCCCTACTCCTGGTCGGCTCCTTCGCGGCGCGTGCAAGTTTCTCCGTCTCGCGCACCGAGAGGCCGCGCGCCACCACTTCGCGCGCCAGCGATTCGGGATCGCTCGCCGTCACCAGCGCACGCGCATGCCCCATGTCGATCTGCCCATCGGCGACGAGCACCTGCACCGGCGCGGGCAGATCGAGCAAGCGCATCAGATTGGCGATATGGCTGCGCGACTTGTGGACCAGCCGCCCCAGCGCCTCCTGGCTGTGGCCGAAGCGGTCAATCAGCTTGCGATAGGCCGCCGCTTCTTCAATCGCATTCAGATCCTCGCGCTGGATATTTTCGACCAGCGCGATTTCAAGCGTCTCCGCTTCGTCAAAATCCTTAACGATTACAGGAACTTCGTGCAGTCCGGCGCGCTGCGCCGCGCGCCAGCGGCGCTCGCCGGCGACGATCTGGAAACCACCGCTCCACGGGCGCACGACGATCGGCTGGATCACGCCGCGCGCTGCAATCGACTTCGCCAGCTCGTCGAGCGCATCCTCGTCGAAATGGCGACGCGGCTGTTCCGGATGCGGTGCGATCGAGGCGACCGACACGGTGCGCACGCCCGCCGATCGCCCTTCCCCCGCCGCGATCGGTTCTTCGCGCGCCATTTCGCCGAGCAGCGACGACAGGCCGCGCCCCAGTCCGCTCGGCCGCTTCTTGGATGGGGCGGGCGGGGTTCCGGTGTCGCTCATGCTGCCTTCTTCATTTTCTGGATGCGGCTGATGACTTCACGCGCCAGCGCCATATAGGCTTCCGAACCGGCGCAGCGATGATCGTAGATCAGTGCGGGCAGGCCATAGCTCGGCGCTTCCGACAGACGCACATTGCGCGGGATGACCGTATCGAACACCACGCCGCCCAAGACGGCGCGGACATCCTGCGCCACCTGTTCTGTCAGGTTGTTACGCCGATCATACATGGTGAGCGCGACGCCCAGCATCGCGAGCGACGGATTGAAGCGCGACTTGATCCGGTCGATCGTCTGGAGGAGCTGGCTCAGCCCCTCGAGCGCGAAAAACTCGCACTGCAACGGCACGAACAGCGAATGCGCGGCAACCATCGCATTGACCGTTAGGACGCCCAGCGACGGCGGGCAATCGATCAGGCAAATGTCCCACCGCCCCGCAGGAGCCGCAGAAAGCTTGTCAGCCAGCCGATGCGTGCGATCCTGATATTCGATCAGCTCGATCTCGGCGCCTGACAGATCGACGGTCGCCGTCACGATATCGAGCCGGGGCACCTTCGTCGCGATGGCGGCCTCGGCGATCGTGCAATCGCCGGTCACCACCTCATAACTCGATCGATCGCGGTCCGACGGCGGGATACCGAGCCCCGTGGAGCAATTGCCCTGCGGATCCAGATCGACGAGGAGCACCTTCCAGCCAGTCGCGGCCAGCGCAGTGGCGAGATTGATGGCCGAGGTGGTCTTGCCCACCCCCCCTTTCTGGTTCGCCACGGCAATGCAGATCATCGCGCTTTCCTCCGCCGCCCTACGCCACGCGCCACGACGATCGCCGCATCGGGATCGCTTACGCTTCGCTCCACGTGGAACGCACCCTGCCATGTCTGGCGCGCGCTTTCCAGTTCGGCGATCGCACTTTTCCCCTTTGGCAGCACCCATATCGCACCCGGGACCGCGCGCTCCACGGTGGCCGCGAAGATCGTGTCGAGCGACGCGAAAGCGCGAGCGGTGATGTTCACGGGCGCGGCGGGAAGCACCACAGCTTCAATCTTCCCGAGGATCGGCGTTACGCGTCCGGCCAGGCCCAACGCGGCGACGGCGCGTTCGAGGAAGGCGACCCTAAGGCGGCGCGGCTCGACCAGTATGGTGTCGGCGCCGGTGAGCAAGGCGATGACGATCCCCGGCAGCCCGGGGCCGGACCCGATATCGAGCCAGGGTCGTTCGGGCTGATCGCTCAGATAGACGAGCTGGGCGGAATCGATGATATGCCGCGCCCAGATATGCTCGATCGTTGATCGCGCGACGAGATTCTGATGCTCGTTCTCGGCGACGAGGAGGTCGACGAAGGCGGCGATCGCATCGATTGTTTCACGTGGAACATCATGCCGCACGAGCCAGGCGCGCGCGTCATCCTCGGTCATGCCGCGCGCCGACGCGTCTGGGCGAGTATCGCCGCGAGCGCCGCCGGCGTGATCCCCCTTATTCGCTCTGCCTGTTCGATCGTCGCGGGCCGCGCGGCCTCGAGCCGCTCGATCATCTCGTTGGAAAGGCCGGCGATCTGACGATAGTCAACGGCCGCCAACCCGACCCCGGCGGACCGCGCCAGCCCGGCAATCTCAGCAGCCTGCCGAGCGACGTAAGGCGCGTACCGGGCATCCTCTACCAACTCGGCGAGCTCCTCGCGGGGCAACGTCGCCAGCCGCGGATCTTCACCGACGACGCGATCTGCCGACAGGCCCTGCGCCAGCCAGTCGCCCAGCTTGCGCACGACATTGCCCGGTCCGTCCGCGCCGACTGCCTTTGCATTCACGACCCGGTCGAGCGCGTCGCGGGCGGCGGCGAGGCGCTTCTCCCGCGCGTCATACCAGTTGCGCCGTTCCTCCCCGACGCAACCGATGGCGATCGCCTCCCCCGTCAGCCGCGCGGTCGCATTGTCGGCGCGGAGGCGCAGGCGATATTCCGCGCGCGCCGTGAGCATGCGATACGGCTCCGTCACGCCCTGCAGCGTGAGATCGTCGACCATGACGCCGATATAGCTGTTCGATCGCTCGAAGCGCACCGGCGCACGATCAAGCGCATGCGCCGCGGCATTAAGACCGGCTACAAGGCCCTGCGCAGCCGCCTCCTCATAGCCCGTCGTACCGTTGATCTGACCCGCGCAGAACAGCCCGCCAATTCCGCGGACGTCCAGGCCCTCGTCGAGCGAACGTGGATCGACATGATCATATTCGACTGCATAGCCAGGCCGAATGATCTCGACCTGCTCCAGCCCGTCAACCGAACGAAGAAACGCAGTCTGCACATCCGCCGGGAGCGAGGTCGACACGCCGTTTGGATAAACGAAGTGGCTGTCGAGCCCCTCGGGCTCGAGGAAGATCTGGTGGCCGTCCCGATCGCCAAATCGATGGATCTTGTCCTCGATCGAAGGGCAATAACGCGGCCCCTGCCCCTGAATGGCGCCCCCGAACAAAGGCGACCGATCAAGCGACGCGCGAATGATATCGTGGGTGTCTCGATTGGTCCGCGCAATGGCGCAAAAAAGTTGGGGCAACACGCGGCCATTTCCAAGCGCCGACATGGTCCAGGGTAAGGCATCCGACTCTTGTCGCGCCAGACGACTCCAATCGATGGTGCGTCCGTCGAGCCGCGGCGGGGTTCCGGTCTTGAGGCGCGTAATCGGGAGACCGAGGTCGCGCACCTGTTCACCCAGCCGCGTCGCCGCCCGCTCGCCGACGCGTCCGCCTGCTTCCATCACTTCGCCGCAAAACATTCTCGCATTGAGGAACGTCCCCGTAGCGAGCACGGTCGATCGCGCGCGAAGGCAGGCGCCATCGGTGAGCACGATACCCGTGACGCCTCCGCCGTCCATCATGAGGGCGACAGATTCTCCCTCGACGATGGTCAAGCCAGGTTGTTCGCCGAGCAATTCATGGATAGCGGCCTTGAAACGTGCGCGATCAGCCTGAACGCGCGGTCCCTGGACGGCTGCCCCCTTGCTGGCATTGAGCATCCGGTGATGGATCGCCGCACGATCGGCCGCGCGCGCGATGATACCGTCGAACGCGTCTACCTCCCGGACGAGGTGCCCCTTGCCCAGCCCGCCGATCGCGGGGTTGCATGACATCGCACCGATCGTGCCGATTTCGAAACTGACCAGCGCCACGCGCGCGCCCATGCGCGCGGCCGCATGAGCAGCCTCGCAGCCGGCATGGCCGCCGCCCACTACGATTACGTCGAAATCGTGCATCGGCCGCTCCTACATTGTTCGGGCGGCGCTTTCAAAATGTTCCACGTGGAACGCGGCTATTTGCCAATACAAAAAGCGCCGAACAGCGCGTCGAGCATATCCTCGGTCCCTGCGCGCCCTGTGAGTGCGTCGAAGCGGGCACGCGCAAGGCGCATATGTTCAGCGCGAATCAGATCGTCGCCGACAGAATCGGCGGCGCGCAAATGCGCTGCGACAGCCGAGACCGCGTCACGCTGCCGTCGGTTGAGCAGCGTCTCGTCGCCGCGCGGCATGAGCGACCGCGCCATCATGCCCAACCGCGCGATCAGCTCCGCCATCCCCTCTCCCGTCACCGCCGAGATTGCCAGATCGACATGCGCGGGTCGGGCGCGCCGCCCAAGGAAATCCGAACGGGCGTGGATATGGAGGACATGATCGCCCGTCCGCGGCGGCGGATCATCCCCCAGCCACAACAGGATATCGGCGCCCGCCAGCGCAGCCGTGGCCCGGTCGATACCGATCCGCTCGATGGGGTCGTCGCTTTCATCGCGCAGCCCCGCTGTATCCGTAAAACGATAAGCAATGCCCTCGATCACCGCAGGCACTTCGATCAGATCGCGCGTCGTCCCGGCAATGTCGGACACGATGGCCGCGTCGCGTTCGACAAGGCGGTTGAGCAGAGTCGACTTGCCCGCGTTGGGCGGCCCGCCGATCACGACATGCACGCCCTGCCGCAGCGGCTCAGCCGGCGGGCGTGACAGCATCAACGACAATTCGCTTTCGAGCGCGGCCATCATCGCGCGCGCCTCGACATCGACATCAATCGTGGCGACGTCATCCTCGTCAGCAAAATCGAGGCGTGATTCGATCAGCGCGCCGATCACCAATATGCGCTGCTGCCAGTCGTTGATCCGCGCACTCAGTCCACCCTGCGCCACCGCCATGGCGTGGCGTCTCTGCGCTTCGGTTTCCGCCTGAAGAAGATCGCCCAGCCCTTCGACTTCCAGCAGGTCCATCTTGCCATTGTCGAATGCGCGCCACGTGAACTCGCCAGCCCGCGCCGCGACAAAGCCCGGCAGTTCAGCCAGCGCCCGTTCGACCGCCGCGACCACCGCGCGTCCGCCATGCACGTGAATCTCCAGCAGATCTTCGCCGGTCACCGATCGCGGTCCGGGAAAAAAGATCAGCAGCGCGCGGTCGATCTCCTCGCCGCTCGCAGGATCGCGGATCGCCCGTAACGTCGCGCGGCGCGGCGGTGGACAATCGCCGGCGAGCGTGGTGGCTGCATCGCGCGCGCCCGGGCCACTGACGCGGATCACGCCGATCGCGCTCGGCCCGGCGCCGCTCGACAGCGCGAAGATCGTCGATCCGCTCATGGGCAGCAGCGCACTCAGCCCTTGGTCGATCCGCCGATTCGCTCGAACATCTGCGTCCACAGCTTGAACCCGGCCTCGCCCATCGGCGCCCAGCTTTTCATCATCGTCTCGAGCAGTTCGGGCGTCGGCCCTTTCTCCATCGTTTCGAGCATCTTCGCGGTATAGGCGTCATGCACCACCGTCAGGTCGGGCAACCCCAGAAACCGCCGCGCCTCCTCGGGCGTGCAATCCACCTCGACATTCATCTTCATCGCACGTCCTCCCGCTTGAGCGCTCCGCCCCGGCCCCTTAATGCGTTGTCATGGCTTATGCGCCGACCCTCGCTCTGATCGCAACGCCCATCGGCATGGTGGCGATCGACGGCGATCAGGATCTGCTCTCGTCCGTTCGCATCATCCCCGATCGCAGCGCCGAACAGCAGGGCGTCGGCCGCGCCGTTCTGGAAGCCGCGCGCCAGCTCCGGGCCTATTTCGCCGAATCGCATTTCGCCTTCGATCTGCCGCTGACCCCCGCCGGCACCAAACGCGGGCAAGCGCTGCGCGACGCGATCATCGGGGTTCCCGCTGGCGAGACGCGCAGCTATGGGGAACTGTCCGCCCTCGTCGCCTCATCTCCACGGGCCGTCGGGCAGGCCTGCGCGCGCAACCCCTTCCCCATCCTTGTTCCTTGCCATCGAATCCTCACCAACGGCGGGCGGATCGGGGCTTATTCGGCGGGCGCCGGACCCGCCGCCAAATCCTGGCTCCTCACCCATGAAGGCATGAAAGGCTCGCTGCTATGACCGGATACCTCCAGATCGAAACGCTCGCGCATGACAAGAAGTTCTGCGCCTATGTCGCCGAGCCAGACGGCGCGCCCAAGGCGGCGATCATCGTCATCCAGGAAATCTTCGGCGTAAACCCGGGCATTCGCAAGAAATGCGACGAATGGGCGGCGAAGGGTTATCTGGCGGTCGCGCCCGATCTGTTCTGGCGCATAGAGCAGCAGATCGAGCTCGATGCGGACATCCCCGCCGAAATGGAGCGCGCGCTGAGCCTCATCGGCCAGTTCGATCAGGACAAAGGCGTTTCGGATATCGAGGCGACGATCCTCTGGGCGCGCAACAGGATTGGCGGGGGCAAGGTCGGCGCTGTCGGTTACTGCCTCGGCGGGCGGCTTGCCTACATGACCGCGGCGCGCACCGATATCGACGCCAGCGTGGGCTATTACGGCGTCGGGATCGACGGCCTGCTGGGTGAGAAGCATGCGATCGCCCGGCCGCTCCTCCTCCACATCCCGACCAACGATCATTTCGTCTCGGCCGAGACGCAGAAGGCGATGCACGAGGGGCTGGATGACCACCCCAAGGTCACGCTGATCGACTACCCCGGCCTCGACCATGGCTTCGCCGCCGAAATGGGGCTGCGCCGCGTCGAATCCGCCGCCAGACGCGCCGACGCCGCGACCGAAACCTTCTTCGCCGAAAATCTGGGCTAAGCAGCCAGGCGGGGATCAGCCGCCAATCGCCTGGGCCAGGGGGTGCACATCGTGCATCCCCTCCCAGATCATTTTGCCGGCGACATAGAGAATGATCGCCAGCCCGATCCACCCGATCCAGCGATAACGCTCGATATATTTGGCGATCAGGTTCGCCGCGACGCCCATCAGCGCAACCGAGAGAATCAGGCCGATGACCATGATTCCGGGATGCTCACGCGCTGCGCCGGCGACCGCGAGGACATTATCGAGGCTCATCGATACGTCGGCGACCGCGACCGCCCATGCCGCCGAGACGAAGCTCTTGGCGGGTCGGATGCCTGCATCCTCGTCGCCATGTATCTCCGGCGAACCACCGACCCCGTCCCGCGGCTGAAGCTCGCGATACATTTTCCAGGCGACCCACAGCAGCAACAGCCCACCGGCGAGAACCAGCCCATATTGCTTGAAGCGTTCGAGGCCGTAGAGGATCGCGACAGCGAAGATGATGCGCAGCACGAGCGCGGCGATGATGCCGACCGCGATGACCTGCTTCCGCTCCCGCGCGGGAAGTCCAGCCGCCAGCGCGCCGACAATGATCGCATTGTCGCCCGCCAGCGCCACATCGAGCAGCACGACGGTAAAAAAGGCGGTCAGCGCCGATGTGGTCCCGATATTCGAGAAGTCCGAAACGATGTGCGACCACAGCCAGCTCAGCGACATCGGCTCGGTCACAGCGGCCGCGCTGCTCGCGATCAGTGCAATCAGGCTCAAACGACCAACTCCCCGTCAGCTTCGATCCCGCAAATCCTAAGGTCGAACACCTCGCCAGGCGAGGCGATCCCGAACCTTACTGATTCATCGAGTCGAAGAAATCCTCGTTGGTCTTGGAATCCTTCATCTTGTCGAGCAGGAACTCCATCGCGTCGATGGTGCCCATCTGCATGAGGATGCGACGCAGCACCCACATCTTGCTGAGCTTGCCCTTGTCGACCAGCAGCTCTTCCTTGCGCGTGCCGGACTTGCCGACATCCATCGCCGGGAAGATGCGCTTGTCGGCCACCTTGCGGTCGAGGACGATTTCCGAGTTGCCGGTGCCCTTGAACTCTTCAAAGATGACTTCATCCATGCGGCTGCCGGTATCGATCAGCGCGGTGGCGATGATCGACAGCGATCCGCCTTCCTCGATATTGCGCGCGGCGCCGAAGAAGCGCTTGGGGCGCTGCAGCGCATTGGCGTCGACGCCGCCGGTCAGCACCTTGCCCGACGAAGGAACGACAGTGTTATAGGCGCGGCCAAGGCGCGTGATCGAATCGAGCAGGATGACGACATCCTTCTTGTGCTCGACGAGGCGCTTGGCCTTCTCGATCACCATTTCGGCGACCTGCACGTGGCGCTGCGCAGGCTCGTCGAAGGTCGAGCTGATCACCTCGCCCTTCACCGAACGCTGCATGTCAGTGACTTCCTCGGGCCGCTCGTCGATAAGCAGCACGATCAGGAATACTTCGGGGTGATTGTCGGTGATCGCCTTGGCGATGTTCTGGAGCAGAACCGTCTTGCCGACGCGCGGCGGCGCGACGATCAGCGCGCGCTGGCCCTTGCCCTGCGGCGAAACGATGTCGATCACGCGCGCCGACTTGTCCTTCACCGTCGGATCGGCGGGATCCAGCGTCAGCTTCTCATTGGGATAAAGCGGCGTCAGATTGTCGAAATTGACGCGGTGACGCACCGCGTCAGGGTCGTCGAAATTGACCGAGACAAGCTTGGTGAGCGCGAAATAACGCTCGCCATCCTTGGGTGCGCGGATTTCGCCTTCAACCGTATCGCCGGTGCGCAGCCCGAATTTGCGGACCTGGTTGGGCGAAACATAGATGTCGTCGGGGCCGGCCAGATAATTGGCCTCGGGGCTGCGCAGGAAGCCGAAGCCGTCGGGCAGGACTTCGATCGTCCCTTCGCCCGTGATCTGCGCGCCGCTTTCCGCCTCGGTCTTGAGGATGGCGAACATCAGATCCTGCTTGCGCAGCGTCGAAGCGCCCTCGACGCCCAGCTCTTCGGCCATGCTGACCAGCTCGGCGGGGGCTTTCTTCTTGAGTTCCTTCAAATGCATTTCGGGTTTCCGTGGAGACGCGAACGAATGTTTCTTCGCGATGAGCTATATGGAGACCGGCGCGGGCAGGACTGCCGCGCTCTTGGCTGATTCGGTTAGGCGGCGGCTCGAATCAAGTCAAGCGAGCGCCGCTCGATCCGGCTGATTTTACCGTAGGCTATTTGGCCGGCTTTTCAGCCCCAGAGACGTCCATTTCCGCGGCCACCGCCTGCATGGCCCCGCCATAAGCGGCCATTTCCTGGCTGCAGCGCTGCCCGTCCGTCTTGAAGATGGCGTTGGTCATGGAGGCGGACTCACGCTTCACTGCAGCGCGGATTTCCTCAGCAGACAGTCGCGCGCTCAAGCGGCCATACCAGATCAGCACACCGAAAGTCCCGCCCTGCTTCGCTTCGCTGTTGCTCTCGTCGCCAGCCAGGAGCGACATCATGAGCAGGCAGCGGACATCCTGCTCGATCGTCGGTTGCGGGGCGGCGGCAGGGACGGCGGCGGCGAGAAGGAACGGAATCAGAATCAAAAGGGCCTTACGATCACGAGGATGACGATGATGGCGGTGGCGATGCCGGGGATCTCATTCATGATCCTGAGCGCCGTTCCGCTCTTGCGCCGTTCACCGCGCGCCAGCGCCTTGCCGTAGGATATGACCCAGCCGTGGAACGCCGACAGAAGCAGGACGACAAGCAATTTGGCGTGGAACCAGCCCTCGCTGAACGCGCCTATGTTCAGGGCCAGCGCCAACCCCAGCACCCAGACGAGGATCATAGAGGGCGAAATGATGATCGTCCGCAGCCTTCGTTCGCGATCGATCCACTTCTTCTCCTCGGCCGATCCGGTCGCCGCTTCCTGATGATAGATATAATAACGCGGCAGCATGAACAGGCCGGCGATCCAGAAGATCACGAAAATGACGTGGGCGGCCTTAACCCACAGATAGGCATTGCCGAGAAAGCCGACCAGACCGTTCATTTCCTCTGCCCCCGCACCCGCGCCAGCAGCGCCTCGACATGCGCGATCGGCGTGTCAGGCTGAATCCCGTGGCCCAGATTGAAGATATGGGGCCGCCCGGCAAAAGCCGCAAGGATGCGATCAATCGCCTGATCGAGCGCTTCGCCCCCGGCGATCAGCGCGAGCGGATCGAGATTGCCCTGCACCGGCAGTTCCGGGGGCAGAACGGCATTGGCCCATGCCGGGTCGACCGTCTCGTCCAGCCCGATGACGTCGACCCCCGTCTCGCGCGCATAGGCGGGCAATTTGCCGCCCGCGCCCTTTGGAAAGCCGATCACCGGCACGCCAGGCCGCGCTTCGCGCAGCCGCGCAGCCAGCCGCGCCGTCGGCGCGATCACCCAGGCTTCAAATTGCGCGGGCGAAAGGCTTCCCGCCCAACTGTCGAAAAGCTGGATGGCGTCGACGCCCGCGTCGATCTGCCCGACGAGATACTCGAAGGTCGCATTCTCGATCGCGCCGATCAACGCGCCGAACGCAGCCGGGTCGCGATAGGCAAGACGCCGCGCCGCCGCCTGCTCCTTCGATCCTTCGCCCGCGACCATATAGGTCGCAACCGTCCAGGGCGACCCGGCGAAGCCGAGGAACGTCGTTTCCGCCGGCAGGGCGGCCGCCACGCGCCGCACAGTCCCATAGACCGGGTCGAGCCGCTCGGGCGCGCGCTCAAGCCCTTCAAGCAGACCATCGACGAGAGCGGGCGTCAGGCGCGGTCCCTCGCCGGCCTCGAAGGTCAATGTCTGTCCCAGCGCATGGGGAATGACGAGAATGTCGGAAAACAGGATCGCACCGTCGAACCCGAAGCGGCGGATCGGCTGCAGCGTCACCTCGGCTGCCGCTTCGCTGTCATTGACCAGTTCCAGAAATCCGCCCTTGCCCGCGCGTAGAGCGCGATATTCGGGCAGATAGCGCCCGGCCTGGCGCATGAGCCAGACAGGGGGAATCATCCGGCGCTCGCCGCGAAGCACGCCGATCAGCGGTCGATCGACGGTCGCTTCGGCCGGGGGAGCGAGTCCCATAAACATCCCTTTATATGAATCTATAAATGAAGTTGTTGATTGGTGGCTTGGGCACGGGGCTTAAGCGCTCCGCCCGATCTTGCCAACAGATTGACTCCGCCCGTCTCGCGCATCGCCGATGAGTCGTATGGCTTCTCCCCGACTTTCCACATCTGTGAATAGATTCGTGCGACTGTGAACAACCCTGTGCGATCGCCGCGCAAATTGTGGATTGAATCGCGCGCTTGCTCCTCCCTGCATCGATCCGCTAGCCCGGTCACAGGCTTTTCCACAGGGATGCTCCGGCTTGACGACACGACTTCACGTCCATTTGCTTTCCGATTCGACGGGCGAGACGCTGGAGAATATCGCCAAGGCGGCGCTCGCCCAGTTCGATGGCGTCGAGACGATCAAGCATTTCTGGCCGATGGTGCGATCGGAAGCCAATCTTGAGCGTATCCTTGACGAGATCGCGCAGAATCCCGGCCTTGTCCTTTTCACGCTGGTCAACAGCGACATTCGCCGCACGCTCGAAAGCCGCTGCCGGGCGCTTGGATTGCCGGCAGTAGCGGCGCTCGATCCGGTCACGGATGCGCTGTCCAACCTGCTTGGCCAGACCGCTAAGGCGCGCCCGGGCCGCCAGCACACGCTCGACGCCGCCTATTTCGCGCGCGTCGACGCGATCCAGTTCACCATCGCGCATGACGATGGCATTGGCTGGGAGGATTGGGAGGAAGCCGACATCGTCCTCGCCGGCATCTCGCGCACTTCAAAGACGCCGACGTCAATCTATCTCGCCAATCGCGGGTTCAAGGCCGCGAACATTCCGATCGTGGTCGAAAGCCCGCCGCCGCCCTCGCTCTATACCTTGCGTCATCCGATGGTGGTGGGGCTGACGGCGTCGCCGGACCGGCTGGTCGCGATCCGTCGCAACCGCCTGCTTTCGCTCAATCAGGCGCCTGAGACGAGCTATGTCGATCAGGATTCGGTGACGCGCGAGATCGCCTATGCGCGCCGCATGTTCGGTGACAATGGCTGGCCGGTGATTGACGTCACGCGCCGGTCGATCGAGGAAACGGCGGCGGCGATCATCAATTTCTATAACGAGCGCGCGCGTTGACCGCGATCATCCTCGCTTCGCAGAGCGCGGCGCGGCGGCGCATGCTCGATGAAGCCGGCGTGCCTTTCCGCGCCGAATCGCCGATGGTCGATGAGGAAACGGCCAAGGCCGCTTTCGCACATCTCGCCGCACGCGATCTTGCCGATGCGCTGGCAGAACTGAAGGCCGTCAAACTCTCGGCGCGTTTTCCCGGCGACCTCGTGATCGGATCGGATCAGGTGCTCCAGGCCGATGACGGCGCGCTGCTCGACAAGCCCGGCACGCGCGATCGTGCAGAGGCCCAGCTTCGCATGCTCGCCGGCCGGCCGCACCGGCTTCACAGCGCCGTCGTGGTGGCGGAGGGCGGGCGCCCTGTCTGGCGCGCCGTCGATCGCGCAACGCTCCATATGCGCGCGCTTGGTGACGATTTTCTCGCCGATTATCTTGATCGCGAAGGCGACGCGATCCTCGGCTGCGTCGGCTGCTATCGGATCGAAGGCCTGGGGATCCAGCTTTTCAGCCGGATCGAAGGCAGCCATTCCACCATTCTCGGCATGCCTCTTCTGCCGCTTCTCGATTACCTCAGGACCCGAAAGCTGATCCTCGCATGACAATCTATGCGGAAGTCATCGGCGACCCGATCGCCCATTCCAAATCGCCGCTCATTCACAATTTCTGGCTCGAAAAGCTGGGCATCGATGCGTCTTATCGCAAGACGCACGTGCTCGCCGAAAACCTGCCGGCCTTTTTCGATCTGCGGCGCAGCGATCCGGACTGGCGCGGCTGCAACATCACCGTGCCGCATAAGATCGCCGCGCTCGATCATGTCGCTGATCCCGGCGGCGTGCGCGACTCGATCGGCGCGATCAATTGCGTGATCCGCGATGATGACGGGCAATTGATCGGCACAAACAGCGATGCGGCGGGATTCTACGCGCCGATCGCCGATCTCGATCTGGCGGGGCAGACTGTCGCGGTGATCGGCGCGGGCGGCGCCGCGCGGGCGGTTCTGTTCGCGCTTTCCCGGGCTGGCGTCGGTCAGGTGGCGCTGTTCAATCGTAATGTGCTGAAAGGCGCGGCGCTGCTCGCGGCCTTTGGATTGAAAGGCAAGGTTCACGGCCTTGGCGAGCGGCTTCCGCCCGCCGCGCTCCTGGTCAACGCCTCGTCGCTGGGCATGGAAGGTCAGCCGCAGCTCGATATCGATCTGTCGCCGCTGCCCGACGACGCGCTCGTCTATGATCTGGTCTATGCGCCGTTGGTCACGCCGCTGCTCGCTGCGGCTGAAGCGCGCGGGCTGGAGGCGGTCGACGGGCTTGAAATGCTTGTCGGTCAGGCCGCCGTGGCTTTCGAGCTTTTCTTCGGCCTCCCCGCAGCGCGCGAGCATGACGAGGATTTGCGCGATCTGCTGACGCAATGATCGTCATCGGACTTACGGGCTCGATCGGCATGGGCAAGTCGGCGGTGGCCGGCATGTTCCGTTCGTTTGGCGTCCCGGTGTTCGATGCCGACGCCGAGGTTCACAGGCTGCAGGGTCCGGGCGGCGCGCTGATTCCCCATATCGAATCGGCCTTTCCGGGGACGACCGGCCCCAACGGCGTCGATCGCGCGGCGTTGGGCCGGGCGGTGCTTCACGATCATGCCGCGCTCCGCCGGCTCGAACATATTGTTCACCCCGCGGTCGAACGATCGCGCCGCCGCTTCCTGCGGCTCAACTGTTCGCGGCGGCTGGTTGTGCTCGACATTCCCTTGCTCTTTGAAAAGGGCGGCTGGCGGCGGGTCGATCTCGTCGCGGTCGCCTCTGCCCCGGTCTGGATCCAGCACCGCCGCGTCCTTGCGCGGCCGGGGATGAGCCCGGCTCGGCTCGCCGCGATTCTCGCCAAGCAGCTTCCCGACGCGGAAAAGCGCCGCCGGGCCGATGTCGTGATCGAGACCGGACGGCCGCGCCACATCACGCGTGCGCAAGTTGGTAAGCTCGTCACTTGCCTCGCGGCCAAACGAGTCCGATATTGCAGCCAATGCGCGAGATCGTCTTTGATACCGAAACAACCGGCATCCACGTTTCGGAAGGCCACCGGCTCGTCGAGATAGGCTGCGTCGAGCTGATCAACCGGGTCGAGACGGGGCGCGTCTTTCACGCCTATTTCAACCCCGAGCGATCGATGCCGCCCGAGGCGCAGGCCGTCCACGGGCTGAGCGAGGCCTTCCTGGCGGACAAACCGCTGTTCGGCGACGTCGTCGAGGATCTGCTCGATTTTCTCGAGGACAGTCCGCTCGTCGCACATAACGCCAGCTTCGACTTCGGCTTCATGAATTATGAGCTGGGCGAATGCGGGCGGCTTCACATCGCGCAATCGCGCATGATCGATACGCTCGCCATGTCGCGTTCGCGCCATCCCGGCGCCAAGCATAGCCTTGATGCGTTGTGCACGCGCTATGGCATCGATCGCAGCCACCGTGTGAAGCATGGCGCGCTGCTCGATGCGCAACTGCTTGCGCAGGTTTATGTCGAATTGACCGGCGGGCGGCAGATCGGCCTGCTCCTGCCTGATGACGAGGCGGAAGTGCGCCGGCCCAATGCGACGATGGCGACGCGCGGTCCTGCCTTTGCTCCGCGGGCCGCTCGTCCGGCGCGGCCGCACGCGGCGTCGGAGGAAGAGCTGGCGCGCCACGCGGCCTTTGTCGAAAAGCTCAGCGACCCGTTGTGGAACGATGTCGGAACCGCGCCGGCGACGGCCGGTTGACCCTGTGGGGGGCGGAAAGTGGCCGCCCCCGGTTTGAAGGAGGACGGTATGGAAATCCGCGTTTCGGGACATCAGGTCGATACCGGCGAAGCGCTTCGCGATCATGTCGAAGAGCGGCTTCAGGGACTGGCCGATAAATATTTCTCGCGCGCGCTTTCCGCCCAGGTCACGTTCGGCAAGGGACCGCACGATTATCGCTTTCGTTGCGACATCGTCGCCCATGTGAATCAGGGCGTGATCCTGAAGGGCAGCGCCGAGGGTAACGAAGCTCACCCGGCATTCGACGGCGCCGCTGACAAGATCGAGAAGCAGCTCCGCCGCTACACCCGACGATTGAAGGATCGAAACAGCGCGCAAGCGCCTGAACTTCTCGACGGCGAGGCCGGCTATACGGTGTTCGAGGAAGCGGCCCAGGATCAGGAACCTGCGGACAATCCGCTGATCATCGCCGAAACGCGCGTCGACGTGCCGGAAGCGACGGTGTCCGATGCAGTGATGATGCTCGATCTGCGCAACACCAATGCGCTGCTGTTCCGCAATAGCGGCACGGGCACCTACAATATGGTCTATCGACGCGGCGATGGGACGATCGGTTGGGTCGAACCGCAACGCGCGGCTTGACCCGGACGCCAAATAGTCCTTTCAGCCGAAGCGAATTGGGTCGCCGCTCCTTTTCAAGGGGCGGCGGCCTGCCATTCGGAACGCCAATGATCGATTTCTCGCATCTGCTTCAACCGGGCGCGGTCCTCGCGGACGTTGCGGTCACCAACAAGAAGGCGCTGTTCCAGCAGCTTGGCGCCGTGGTGGGACCGCTTGCCGGAATCGAGCCGCGCCTGATCGTCGACCGGGTGAGCGAGCGCGAGCGGCTGGGTTCGACGGGATTCGGCAACGGCATCGCCATTCCGCACGGCAAGATCGATGGGATGGCGCATGTCGTCGGCGCATTTTTCCGGCTCGAAAAGCCGATCGATTATCAGGCGATCGACGATCTGCCCGTCGATCTCATATTCATGCTGCTGTCGCCGGTCGAAGCCGGGGCCGATCACCTCAAGGCGCTGGCGCAGGTGAGCCGCTGGCTGCGCGATCAGGCTTTCGTCGCCAAGCTGCGCGGCGCGGGATCGAACGACGCGCTTTATGCGCTCTTCGCGGCGCAGGAGACGCGCGATGCCGCCTGAGGCGGAAACGGGCCTGTCGCCGACCGGCGAGCAGGCTCATTTCCGCGCGCTTGAATCGCTCTATGCGGCGGCGCCGATCAACAAGCTGTTCGACTCACGGCTCGAAATCGTCTCGGCGGGGGTCGCACGCATCCATTTCAATATCGATTCGCGCGTCAGCCACGCGGCGGGCGCCGCGCATGGCACCATCTATTTCAAGATGCTCGACGATGCGGCATTCTATGCGGTGAACAGCCTCGTCACCGATCGCTATCTGCTCACCACGGCGTTCAACCTCCTCTTCACTCGCCCGCTCAAGGACGGGCCGGTTATTGCGGAGGGGCGCTGGATCAGCGGCCACCGCCGCGTTTTTGTCGCCGACGCGCGGCTGATCGACGTCGATGGCGAAGAAGCTGCGCGCGGCACGGGCACCTTCATGCGATCCAAATTCGCGCTTGCCGGGTTACCGGGATACCGGACGGAGGCATGACCGCGCGGCTGACCAGCCGGATGCTCGTTGATTCGCTGATTCGCGCGGCAAATGCCGCCGGGGGCCATGCGATGGTCCTCGCGCGCGGTGACGACGGGGCTGGCGCGATTCTGGTCGAATGTGCCGAAAGGGGACGGGCCGGGCCGCTTCTGGAGCGGATTCTGGGCCTTGACGGCCATTATGGGTGGGCGCGCTGCGGCCCCCAAGATTTTGATAATATAGCGGAAAGATCACAATATATTGAGCGTCGCAGAGCGCGCGACCCCGATATGTGGCTGATCGAACTGGATATCGCAGAGGCAGAACGGTTCGCCGCTGAAATGATTACCTGAAGGTTGACTTGACCTGCTCTGGTCTCGAAAGGGGCGCTCAATGTCCACGCGTCGGGTCATTGTGTGCGCTTGAGCGCAGCAGATGACAACGCAGTCGGGGGCAAGATCAGGGACGCCAGAGTTTGTGGGCGTCCTGCGTTCGATCGAACCACCGCTTTATTTGCTGAGTGAATGTCTTTTGCAATGCGCGCCGCGAGTTTCGCGGCTGTGGCCTTTTTTGCTTTCGCCACCATCGTGGCGACCGATCCCTCGCTGGCGTTGAGCGGGGAGATAGCCACTATCGATTCGACGCATAGCGCTTCGGCTCCCCTCCTGCCGGTAGAGCCTTCCGCGCTTCAGGATCGTTCGACCATCTTCGCGCCGCGCCGCGAAGTCGTCCAGAAAACGCCTTCCGCCGCCGCGGTCGAATCCGATGATTCGCAAGACGCGCCGCGCTCGCTCAGCGAGCTCGTTTCGGCGCATGCGATGCCGGCGCATATCGACCGCGATCTCCATTGCCTGGCCGGGGCCGTCTATTTCGAATCCAAGAGCGAGCCGCTCGAAGGTCAGTTGGCGGTCGCCGAGGTGATCATCAACCGCGCCGAATCCGGCCGTTTTCCCGGTTCGATCTGCTCCGTCGTTTTTCAGCCCGGCCAGTTCTCCTTCGTGCGCCGCGGCGGCTTCCCGCCGATCCGCACCGGCAGCCGTGACTGGGAACATGCCGTCGCTGTCGCGGAGATCGCGATGAAGGACCAGTGGGAAAGCCGCGCTTCGGAAGCGCTTTATTTCCACGCCCGCCGCGTGTCCCCCAATTGGGGCAAGACGCGCGTCGCCCAGCTCGGCAACCACGTATTCTATCGCTGATCCGCGCGACTTGTTCCGTCATTGCGAGCGCAGCGAAGTTGCAATTCCTCTTCCCGATGTTCTCTAGATGTTCTATGAAGGGGGGATGGCGACATCCCCCCTTCCGCCGTTCGGGGCGAGCGAATCCCAATCTCCCATGGTCGCGCTCGATGTCGTGCGCGGCGTTTCGCGCCTGCTGCTCAGGCACGATCTCGTCGCGATCTGCGAAGTGCCTCTCGGCAATGGCCGTCGCGCCGACCTCATGGCCATCGATTCGCGCGGCGCGATCGTGATCGTCGAGATAAAGGTGTCGCGCGCCGATCTGCTCGGCGACGGCAAATGGGGCGACTATCTCGATTATTGCGATCGTTTCTTCTGGGCAGTGCCTGCCGGATTCGATCTCTCGCCGTTCGATGGCGAGGCGCTTGGTCCAGGTGTCAGCGGGCTGATCGTCGCCGATCGCTATGACGCCGCGATCGCGCGCGAAGCGCCGCTGCGGCCGATGCCGCCCGCGCGGCGCAAGGCGGAAACGTTGCGTTTCGCCCGCCGCTCGGCGCGGCGGCTGCTCGATCTCGTTGACCCGGACTGCGCGACGCTCGGCTAAATCCTGCCCAGCCAGACGAGCGCTTCCTCCATCGACTGGAAGGGGCGCAAGCGTGGATGCGCCAATGTGCGCTCGACCTGCAGACGATTGAGGTAGCTGCCGACGACGACGGCCGCGCGCCCCGTCGTCAGCGTCATGCCCGCCAGCATGATGCTGGCGAGCGAATCGGCCACGTCATTGGCCTGCACCGGGAAGCCGAACGATTCGACGATTGTGTCGAAATCGTCGCGATCTGCGCGGATTTCCTGCACCTTCGCGCCGATCGCCGCCGCCAGAGCCGCAACGTGCCCGGGCTTCCAGAATCCTTCCACATGGATGCGCAGCAGGTTGAGCTGCGCGTCATAATCCACCCGAAACATCCCGTTGCCATCTCCTGCGCAATTCCCGACGGGACTGATCGGCCTGGCGCTATTTGGGGCCCGCGACCGGCCGGGCGGGGGCTACGGGTTTGGCCAAATCGATTTCCTTCAGGATCACCGACAGCCGGGGATCGCGCGCCGCATAGTCGCGCGCGGTCATCCCCGCGATCGTGTCGGCCTTCTTGGGGTTGGCACCGGCGGCGAGCAGCAGGCGCACGCATAGCAGGTCGCCGCCCTGCACGGCCTTGATCAGGGCCGTTTCGCCCGATCGGTTGGTAATGTCGACCTGGGCATGCGCCGCGATCAGAATGCGGACGCCGTCGTCAAAGCCGACCTGCGCGGCATATATAAGCGCCGTATTGCCGTCATTGTCGCGTGCATTGGGATTGGCGCCCTTCTGGAGCATATATTGCAGCCAGGTCGCATCGCGCCGCCGCGTCACAATATGCACCGCCGACTCGCCGGTGTTGATGTCGCGCGTGTCGATCAGATTGGGGCCGCCCTTGTGGAGCGTTTCTTCCATCTTGTTGCCGTCGCGATCGCGCACGGCCTTCAGGAAGGTATAATTCTGGGTGAACTGCGCCGGCGCCGAGGCCGGGGCGGTGACTGCCGCAAGGCCGGCGGCGATCATCGCCATCCGGACTCGTCCGATCGATACGCGTGCCATATATGCTGCCCTAGCTTGCAACCCGCCCGATAGCAAAGCATGGCTTTGATCAGGATGAACAGATTTTTCCGCGCCGTCGCGCCCCTTGCCGTCCTCTCCGCGCTCGCCGCCTGCGGCCAGGGCGGCGTCTCGTCGCGCCCGCCGCTTGAAGGAGCAAAGCTCGGCGGCCCCTTCACACTCGTCAATCAGGACGGCAAGCGCGTCAGCGATACCGATTTCACGGGCAAATATCGGCTGATCTATTTCGGCTATACCTTCTGCCCCGATATCTGCCCGGTCGATATGCAGAAGCTGATGGCGGGCTACGCCCTGCTCCAGAAAAACGATCCGAAGCTTGCCGAGGCGATCCAGCCGATCTTCATCACCGTCGATCCGCAACGCGATACGCCCGATGTGCTCAAGCAATGGGTGTCGGCCTTCAATCCCCGTCTGATCGGCCTCACCGGCACGCCGCAGGAAATCGCGGCGGTCGCCAGGGAATATTCGGTCTATTACGCCAAGCAGCAGACGCCGGGCGCGTCGGGCTATCTGATGGATCACAGCCGCGCCGCCTATCTGTTCGGGCCGAAGGGCGAACCGATCGCGCTCATCACGCAGGATGCCGACCCGCAGACGATCGCGGGCGAACTGCGCCGCTGGGCGCGCTGATGGCGCATTTCTGGGAAGATCGGCCGCTCGAGGCGCTCGATCGCGCGCAGTGGGAGGCGCTGTGCGACGGCTGCGGCAAATGCTGCGTCCACAAGCTGGAGGATGAGGAGACGGGCGATCTCCATCCCACCAACGTCGCCTGCAAGCTGCTCGATCGCCACAATGGCCGCTGCACCGATTATCGCCATCGCCGCGCCTATGTGCCCGATTGTGTGCGCCTGACGCCAAAGCTGGCGCGCACGCTCGACTGGCTGCCCGAAAGCTGCGCCTATCGCCTGCGCGCGCATGGACAGCCCTTGCCCGATTGGCATCCGTTGGTCAGTGGCGATCCTGAATCCGTCCACCGCGCCGGCATGTCGACGCGCGGCTGGACTGTCTCCGAAGTCGATGTCGTCGATCTGGAAGATCATATCCTCGACCGCGAAGGTTGAGCCGCCGCGCTTCGGCGCGGACGCCCGGCCGCTGGCCGTCGTGCGCGCGCCACGTGCGCGGCGGCTGCGCCTCGCTGTCGATCCGCGTTCGGGCGAGGTTCGCCTTACCATCCCGCAACGCGCGAAACTGGCCGAAGCGCTGGCCTGGGCCGAGCAGCATCGCGGCTGGATCGAGGCGCAGCTCGCTCGCCTCCCGCAGGCGCGCCCGATCCTCCCCGGCGCATCGGTGCCGTTCGGCGACGCGGTTCTGCTCGTCGACTGGGCGGCTGACCGACCCCGCAGCGTTCGGCGCGAAGGCGATCGACTCATTCTCGGCGGCCCGGCCGAGAGCGTGAGCGCGCGCGTCGTCCGCTGGTTGAAGCGCGAGGCGCTCGCCACGCTGACGGAGGAAACCGCTTTCTACGCCGCGCGCGCCGGCGTCAGCATATCCAGCGTTGCGGTCGGCGATCCGCGCTCGCGCTGGGGAAGCTGCGCCTCAAACGGCGCGATCCGTTATAGCTGGCGGCTGATCCTGGCGCCGTCGCACGTCCGCCGCGCCACCGTCGCGCACGAAGTCGCGCACCGCGTGCATATGGATCACAGCCCGGCGTTCCACCGGCTGGTTGCCCAGCTCTTCGGCGAAAGCCCGGCGCCCGCGCGCAACTGGCTCCGCGCCAACGGGGCCGGGCTTCATTGGATAGGTCGGCAAGACTGAACTCACCGTCATTGCGAGCGTAGCGAAGCAATCCAGCCAGAGGCCGGCATTTTCTGGATTGCTTCGCCACGCTCGCAATGACGGGGTGTAGATCAATCCCGCGGCGCCACCGGGCGCGGCGTCGCGGTAGGCGCGGGTGCGGGCTTGCGGCTCCGCCCGGTCACTTCGTCGATCCAGTCCTGATCCAGCCGGCGTGGCGCTTCGACGTCGCGCGGCTGGTCCTGCTCGTCGCCGCGGTCGATCGGGTTGCCGTCGGCGTCGACGAAGCGGCCGGGGTCGGCGGCCGGCGCGGCCTGGTTTCCGTTGGGATCGCCATAATAGGCTTCCTCGTCGGGCTCCAATTCCCATTCGGGCAGCGTCACCTTGGTGTCGAACTGCTCGACCGGCCGGCTGGCGACCGCCACTTTCATATAGGCCGCAAAGGCCTCGGCCGGCGATCGGCCGCCCTGCAGGCCGGGGATCGGCTTGGCGTCGTCCTTGCCCATCCAGACGCCGGTCGTGATCCCGCTCGAGAAGCCGAGGAACCAGCCGTCCTTGCTCGATGTCGTCGTGCCCGTCTTGCCCGCGACCGGGCGGCCGATCTGCGCGGCGCGCCCCGTGCCGGTGTTGACGGCGGTCTGGAGCAGGTCGGTCATCTGCGCGGCGACGCCGGGGGCGACGAGCACGCGCGACGTATCGGTCTTATGCTCGTAGAGGATCTGGCCGTTCGCCGTCGTCACCTTGGTGATGCCATATGGCGCCACCGCGACGCCTTTGGCGGCGACCGAGGCGAAGGCGCGCGTCATGTCGATCAGCCGCACGTCGGATGTGCCGAGCACCATCGACGGGTCAGTGAAGATCTTGGTCGATATGCCGAAACGACGCGCCATGTCGGCGATCGTCGTCGTGCCGACATCCTGCCCGATCTTCGCGGCGATGGTGTTGATCGAATAGGCGAAGGCGGTGCGCAGCGAGATCTGGCCCGAGAATCGGCGAGAACTGTTGCGTGGGCTCCAGCCGCCGATATTCACCGGCTCGTCGACCACCATGTCGTCGGGCGTATAGCCCGCCTCGAGCGCCGCGAGATAGACGAACAGCTTGAACGCCGACCCCGACTGGCGCGTCGCCTGCGTCGCGCGATTGTAGATCGAGGTTACATAGTCGGTTCCGCCGATCATCGCGCGCACCGCCCCGTCGCGATCGAGCGAGACGAGCGCGCCCTGCGCGCCTTTGGGCGTATAGGCCTGGATGGCGGCGTCGGCGGCTTTCTGCAACGCCGGGTCCAGCGTGGTCCACACGTCGATGGGCTGGCTGGTCTCGTCGATCAGCGTATCGAGCTGCGGCAACGCCCAGTCGGTGAAATAGCGGACGCTGTTCTGCTTGGGTTCGGGCGCCAGCTTGACCGGGCTGGCGCTTGCCGCATCGAGTTGCGCCTGGCTGATCTTGCCCTGTTCGCGCATCAGGTCGAGCACGACATGCGACCGGTCGATCGCGGCCTGCGCATCGGCGGTCGGCGAATAGTTGGACGGCGCCTTGACCAGCCCGGCGATGATCGCGGCCTCAGGCAGGCTCAGCGTCGTCGCTGGATGGCCGAAGA
Source organism: Sphingomonas sanxanigenens (assembly GCA_003240855.1). Taxonomy (GTDB): domain Bacteria; phylum Pseudomonadota; class Alphaproteobacteria; order Sphingomonadales; family Sphingomonadaceae; genus Sphingomonas_L; species Sphingomonas_L sanxanigenens_A. The sequence continues at coordinate 66,942 of QFNN01000002.1, read as the reverse complement.
AGCGGCGCGAGGCCGCGTCGATGCCGTAAGCGCCGCCGCCGAAATAGACGCGGTTGAGATAGAGCTCCAGCACGTCCTGCTTGCTGAACTTCCATTCCAGCGCCAGCGCCAGCATCCCCTCGCGCACCTTGCGCGAATAGGATCGGTTGCTGCTCAGGAAGATGTTGCGCGCAAGCTGCTGGGTGATGGTGGAGACGCCGCGCACCTTGTCGTCGCGGCTGAAGCTCACCCGGATGCCGCGCAATATGCCGATCGGGTCGACGCCGGGATGGCTCCAGAAGCGCCGGTCCTCGACCGAGACCATCGCGTCCTTCATCACCTGCGGGATGTCCTTGTAGGGAATCCACGCGCCATAGCTCGGCCCCAGCGAGACGAGCACCGATCCGTCGGCGGCGTGCACGCGGATCATCTGGCCGTTGGGCGACGATTTCAGCTCGTCGTAGCTCGGCAGCGACGAGGCCTGGATATAGACGGCGGCGAACAGCCCGATCGCGGCGAGCACGAGCACGCCGATCCCGATCTTCGTCATGGTGAGGATGAAGCCCCAGAAGGGGGATCGCTTCGAGGCTGATTTTGCGGCGGCCATGTGTGACCGCGATCTACCGGGCTTTGGTTAAGGCGACAAGCGGGGAGCGCGGAACGGCTCGCGCTCCCCGTCGAAAAACGTCAGTCCTTCTTGCCCGCGAAGTCGAGCGAGGCGCTGTTCATGCAATAGCGCAGGCCATTCTCGCCCGGGCCGTCGGGGAACACATGCCCAAGATGCCCGTCGCAGCGCGCGCAGCGCACCTCCACGCGGCGCATGCCATGGCTGTTGTCGACATGCTCGGTCACCGCATCGGTGCTTGCCGGCGCGATGAAGCTCGGCCAGCCCGAGCCGCTGTCATATTTCTCCTCGCTGCGGAACAGCTCGGCTCCGCAACCGGCGCAGCGATAGACGCCGGGCGCCTTGTTGTCGTTGTAGATGCCGGTGAAGGCGCGTTCGGTCCCGCCCTCGCGCAGCACATGATATTGCTCGGCGCTCAGGCGCTTGCGCCATTCGCTCTCGGGAAGATCCATCTTTTCCATGGCGCGAATGTGGGGGATCGCCGATGCGGCTTCAATGGGGCGGATCAAGGCCAATCGTCAGACCGGCGTCTCGCCCCACCAGCGCGCGATCACCTCCGCATGCGGATGGCCTTCGGGGTCTGTGCGACGGTGGACGAGCGAGGTCAGCACCTGCGTGGTCGCGCCGATATGCACGCGCGTGATGACGTAGAAGAGGTTCGAGGTGAAACCCGTCCCCGGCGGTACCGAAGCTCCCGCCATCGCGAAGTCGCGCGCCGTGAGATAGCCCACCGCGTCGCGCTGGCGGATCAGCATCTGGGCCTTGGTCGCGTCGTCGAGCAGCAGGGCGAGCAATGGTTGCCCTGCCGTGTTGAGGTTGATGGTCGTGTCGATCGGCAACGCATCGGCGATGACGCCCAGCCGCGCGATCGTCTCCGCATCGATTCCGCCCAGCGCCAGTTGCTGGAGGCTCGCGATCCGCCCGCTCGCGCGCAGCGCATCGAGCAGCAGCGGCCCATATTCGGGCGGATAGCGGAAGCTCGTCAGGATCCTGGCGAGCAGCGCGCGCGCGCCCGGATCGCCCGACACCAGCATGTTGATGTTGAACTTGGCCTGCGCGTCGACGACCGCGAGGCTGAAGCGGCCGCCGTCGATCGCCGCATCGGGTTGAATCACCGACGTCCAGGCCTCGCGCATGTGATCGCTTTCGGGCGCCTCGGTCATGTCGCGGCGCAGCGCCGCCACGGCCGAGGCCTCGCCGCCCAGCGCCACGGCCTGCGCCCGCGCCGCCTCGCGCATCATAAGCGTCCGGTCGATCCCCGCATCGCGCGACGAGACCATCAGCACGACGACGCTCGCCGCCAGCGCGATGATCAGCAGCACGTTGATCAGGATCATGCCCTGCTCGCGCGCGTCTGGGATGCGGCGGCTGGTCATGGCTGGGCCGGCAGGGGGACGACGCGGCGGATGCTCCCGCCGCTTTGGCGCGGTCCCGGCGTCAGTGCGATCTCGACCGATATGGCGCGCGGCCATTTGCCTTTCTGCCCATCGCTCGCCGGCCAGCGATCCTGCCACTGGCCCTCGGCGTTCATCGCGCGGATCGTCAGCCCGGAAACGCCGGTCAGCAGCCGCTGGTCGCGCGCGGTGCCCAGCCCGGTGCCCACCGAGCGGCGCATCATGCCGTTGGCGAGCGAATAGCTGATCGGCTGGTTGCCGATCGCCGTCATGCTGTGGCGGATGAAGCTCAGGCTGTTATCGGCCAGCGTCACGTCGCCGCCAAATTGTTCAAGGTCGGATTTAATCAGGAACATCGCGCGCTGCAGATCGGCCAGCCGCTCGATCCGCCCGCCGGTGCGCTCCTGCGCGTCCATCACCGTCCGCACCAGCGCGACGCCGGCAAGCGAGATCAGCGCGAACAGCGCCAATGAGACGATCATCTCGATCAGCGTGAAACCGCGCTCGCCCGCGCGGGGGGCGAAGCTCATCCCGCGCTGCCGTGGCCGATCAGCCGGTTGCCGCCGGCATCGGCCTGAAGGATCGCCATGCCGCGCAGGCAGCTACCGTCGCTGCGGAACTGCAGGTCGCCGGAAACGCCCTTGAACGAGGCGGCAAGCAGCCCCGCCCGTGAGAGCGCGCCGCCGCGCAGCAGAGTCCGCGCGATCATCGCCGCATCATAGCCGAGCGCGGCGATCGCCCCCGGCTCGCCGCCGTGTTTCGCCTGATAACTTCGCACGAAATCGCCATAGGCGTCGGGATCGAAGCCGGCGAGCCAGGCGCCGTCGAACGCGTCATTCTCGGCGGCGCTTCCCGCCACCGTCTGCATCGTCGCCAATATTTGCGTTCCCGTCGCGCGGAGCAGCTTGGCCAGCGCCGCCATCCGCGCGCCGCCCGCCGGGATGAGGACCGCATCGGGCAGGTCGCCGCCGTCCCGCCGCAGCGCCGCGAGCAGCGCCTGCGCGTCGAGGGTGGCTGCATTGACGACGGGGGCGATGGTCACGCCGGCGCCCGGCGCTGCGCGCTGCGCTGCGGCCAGCGCGGCCCTGCCCCAGCCGTCATCCTCCACGACGACGCCAGTCGTTCGCACCCCGCGCCCGCGCGCATAGGTCAGGATCGCGCCGACCGACTGCGACGGGGTGACGCCCAGCATGAAAGCGCCCGAATCAAGCAGTGCGGGATCGTTGCTGAAGCTCAGCACGGGCAGCCCGCCTGCCGCCGCGACCACCGGCCGCACTTCGGCGGCGTTCAGCGGGCCGAGGATGATCCCAGCCCCCGCCTTGATCGCCGCCGCTGCCGCAGCAGCAGCGCCCTCGGGCGTCCCGCCAGTGTCGAAACTCAGGATCGCCTCGGCCTTCGGGGCGTCAGGCGGGGCCAGCGTCGCCGCGCGCTCGATCAGCCGGGCAAGGCTTGCGTTCGGCCCGCTCAGCGGCAAGAGCAGGCCGGCCAATACTTTGCGCGGCTTCGGTTTCGGGGCCGCCAGCGCATGGCCGAGGGGAACAGCATATGCCGTCGTCAGCATCAGGCCAGAACCCGCCAGCCGCAGAACATGGCGTCGATTCATCATGGCTCCGTTCGTTGGTTGGCCGCCCTGCGCGGCTGCTGGCGATTGCGGGCGCGGCCTATCTGGCCGGGCTCGTCGTCTATCTTCCCGCGCGTCTTATAGTGGCGCAGGGCGAAGGCACCAATATCGCCGATGTCGCGGGGACGATCTGGCATGGCGAGGCCGCACTGGCCGGCGGCGCGACGCTCGGCTGGCGCTGGGCGCCGCTGCGCTCGCTGGCGGGCCTCGGCTTCGCGAGCGATTTCACCGTTCGTTCGGATCGCGGCGAATTGCGGGGCAAGGCTTTGCTCAGCCCGCGCTCGATCGCGCTCGCCGATGTCAGCGGCGCTGCGGGGGCGTCGCTTGTCGCGGCGCTGTTTCCGCGCCTGCCCTTCGCCTGCGACATGCCCCTGCAGGTCGATCTCCGGCGCGTGAAGCTGGGCGGCGGCGATCAGCATGTCGATGGCCGGATCCTTGGCGACGCGGGCAACTGCGCCTTGCGTTCGGGGCCCGGGGCGACTGCGGCCGTCCCGCCGCTGGTGCTCGAAAGCGAAGGGGATAGTCGCGCCCGCATTGCCCGGCAGGGCCAGCGCCGTGTGCCGCTCGCCACCTTCGATCTTGGCCGCGACGGCGCGGTCGGCATCCGCATCACGCGGGAAGGCGCAGCCGCCTTCCCCTTCGCCGTGCCGGCAGGCGGACTCGCCGTCGACACGCGCTTCTAGCTCGCGACCAGATCGTTGAGGCCGATGATCGGCAGCAGGATCGCCAGCACCATCAGCAGCACCATTCCGCCCATCAGCAGCAGCACGGCCGGCTCGACGAGCGCGACCAGAGTCGTCACCAGCGCGTCCAGTTCGCGTTCCAGTTCGGCGCCCGCGCGGCCCAGCGCGTCGCCTAGTTGCCCGCTATTCTCGCCGCTCGCGACGATTGCGATCAGCATTGCGGGAAAGGCTTCGGCCTCGCGCATCGCCGACGACAGGCTCGATCCTTCCTTCACCCGTTCGGCGACAGCCAGCGCCTGCGCCCGGATATGACGATTGGGGGTGACGGCGGCGGCGGCGGCCAGCGCCTCGACCAGCGGCACCGCGCTTTGCACGAGCGTCGCCAGCGTCCCCGCGAAACGCGCCGCATTCATCTGCCGGCTAAAGCGTTTGAAAGGTCGCCTCGTCGCGAGGAAGCGATGAAAGCGCAGCCGGTTTTCAGGCGCGCGCAGCCAGCGCGCCCACAGAAATCCGCCAATCGCCAATACCGCGACAAGGATAAGCCCGTAATTCTGCAGCCCCGACGACAGGGCGATCAGCAACCGGGTGAGCAAGGGCAACTCGGCCCCGCGTGAAACGAATACGCGCACGATATCGGGCACGACATAGATGAGCAGCAGCGTCACCATGCCGATCGCGACGCCCGCGAGCAGTGCGGGATAGAGCAGCGCGAGCTGCACTTTCTGCTGGGTGCGGTGGCGGCGTTCGACGAAATCGGCAAGGTGCGCCAGCACGTCGCCCAGCTTGCCGGACTGCTCGCCTGCCGCGATCGATGCGCGATAATATTCGGGAAAAGCGCCGGGATGGTCGCTGAGCGCGCTGGCGAAGGTCCGTCCGTCGAGAATCGCGCCGCGCACATTAACCAGAAGGCTGCTCACCGCCGTGGTCTCGGCCTGCCTGGCGACGAGGTTGAGTGCTTCCTCGATCCTCACGCCGCTGCCGATCAGCGTCGACAATTGGCGCGTGAAGGTGGCGAGCGCGCGCGGCCCCACGCGCCGCCGCGACAGGAAACCCAGCCCCGGCGTCGCCCCCTTGTCGCGCGTCGGTTCGATCGAAACCGGCAGCAATGCGCGTTCGCGCAGCGCCCGCCGCGCGCCCAGCTCGCTTGCGGCTTCGATTACGCCCTTGGATTGGGCGCCCGCCGCATCGACGGCCCGATAGAGAAATGCCGGCATGCCCCGTCCGCCGGCCTCGTCAACTATCGTCGCGCACGACGCGCGCGACTTCCTCGACCGAGGTCATCCCCTCGCGCAGCTTGGCGATGCCGTCGTCGAGCAGGCTGGGCGACAGTCGCCGCGCCGATCGCGTCAGCTCGGCCTCGGACGCGCCGTCATGGATCAGCATTTCCACCGCGCCGTCGACTTCCACGATCTCGTAGATGGCGGTGCGTCCGCGATAGCCTTCATTGTGGCAGGCGGGGCAGCCCTTGGCGCGCCACAGCGCCTCGCCGGGCTTGAGCGATCCGCCGAGCAGCGCCACGTCCGCATCGCGCGCGACATCGGCTTCGCGGCAGTCGGGGCATAGCCTGCGCACCAGCCGCTGCGCGATCAGCCCGACGACCATCGGGGCCAGCAGATAGCGTTCCACACCCATGTCGGTCAGCCGCGTGATGCTGCCGACCGCGCTGTTGGTGTGGAGCGTCGACAGCACGAAATGCCCGGTCATCGCCGATCGCACTGCCGTTTCGGCGGTTTCCTGGTCGCGAATCTCGCCAACCATGATGACGTCGGGATCCTGGCGCAATATGGCGCGCAGCCCACGCGCGAAGGTCATGTCGGTGCGCGGATTGACCTGCGTCTGGCTGATCCCGGTCAGCTCATATTCGATCGGATCCTCAACCGTCATGATGCTGCGCTTGCGGTCGTTCAGGCGGTTGAGCGCGGCATAGAGCGTCGTCGTTTTTCCCGAACCCGTTGGCCCGGTGACGAGGAGGATGCCGTTGGGCCGCTCAAGCAGCCTTGCGAACAGCGCCGTGTCGCGCGCGCTCATTCCCAGATGCTCGAGGTCGAGGCGCACCGCGTCGCGGTCGAGCAGACGCATCACCACGCGCTCGCCATGCTGAGTGGGCAGGGTGGAGACGCGCACGTCGATTTCGTGCCCGCCGACGCGCAGCGTCACGCGGCCATCCTGCGGCACGCGCTTCTCCGCAATGTCGAGCCGCGCCATCACCTTGATGCGACTGACGAGCAGGGGCGCCAGCGCGCGCTTGGGCTCGATCATGTCGCGCAGCACCCCGTCGATGCGGAAACGCACGACCACGCGTTTTTCCTGCGTCTCGATATGGATGTCCGATGCGCCTTCCTTCACCGCCTCCAGAAGCAACGCATTGATCAGGCGGATGACGGGCGAATCGTCGCGCTGGTCGAGCAGATCGTCCACCGCCGCCGCGCTGTCGGCAAGCGCCGCGAGATCAGTGTCCAGTTCGGCCGCGAAGCCCGCCGCATTGTTCGCGCTTTCCTGATATTGTTCGCGCAGGCGCTGGTCGAACGCCGCTTCGGGCAGTTCGACGAAGCGCGTCGCGGCCCCGAACAGCCGCTGCACCTCAAGCCGCGCGGCAAGCGGCGTCGTCGCGACATGCGCGCATTCATAGCCCGCATCGGTCAGCCGCACGCTGACGCCATGCCGCCGCGCAAAGCCATAAGGCAGCGCCGCCGGCGGCGGGTTGGCCAGGTCGAGCATCGCCTCGCTCATTGGAATACCAGCGCCACGGAGACCATGCCGGGTGCATCGGTCTTTTCAATCCGCGTCTCGACGATCTTCACGCCTGATTGCGCGTCGAGGATCGACAGCCACTGCATCACCGCCGGAAAAGGCGCCTTCTCGACGATCGCGCGGGTGCGCGCGCCGTCGGGTTCGGATCGCGCCACGGCCACGCCCGCTTGCCCCGCCGCGCTTTGCACGATCGTCGCGGGCGGCCCCGAAAGCTGCGCCGGGCCGTTGACCACCGGGCCGGTCCCGGCCGCGCGCAGCCGCACGTTCAGCGCCGAATAGGTGCGGATATCGCTCACCGCCTGCGCGCGCGCCGCGATCAGCGGCTTGACCACGAAGCTGACAAGTATGGCCGTCGCCAGCACTGCGCCCAGCGCGCCGATCAGGATGCGCTCGCGCGTGCTCAGGCCCTGCCACCAGGCCTGCCACCGGGGAAGAAACGCGTTCACTGTCCCCCCCCGTCGCTCACCACCACCGTCGCGCCCTGCGGCGAAACCGCGCCGGGGGCGATCTTCATCCCCGCGCCCGCGATCGCGGCGTTCAGCGCCTGCACCTTGGCCGGGTCGCTCACCGCGACGCGCAGCGTCACGGTCCCCGCCGCCTCGTCAAGCGTCAGGCTCTCGACCTTCACGGCGCTTGCCAGCGGCGTCATCGCCTTGCTCAGCCGGACGAGCAGCGGCAGCGCGTGTCCCGGCGCCTTCCCGCCCCCGGTCGGCAGCAGCGCGGTCGCCTGCGCCACGATATCGTCGCCGATCGTCGCGCCCGGCGCTTTTTGCTGGATCAGCGCCACCGTCTCGGCCTTGCGCTTGCCGGCGGCGATCTTCAGCGCGACCAGGTCTGCGATCAGGATCAGGAGATGCGCGGCGATCGCGATGCCTGCGATGATCGCCAGCCGCTTCGCCCAGCGTGGCAATGGCGACCGCGCGGCGGCATAGGCGCCCTGCCGCAGGTCGAGCGCGGGCGCCACGCGTTCCGGCTTCGCATCGACCGCGCCGAACGCGGCGGGCAGCGCTCCGCCATAGCTGAAGATCTGCGGCTTGCCCGCCGCCTCCCACGCGCCGTCGAGCGCGGCGAGCGGCAGCGCAAAGCCGCCGCCATCGGCCGTGCGCACCAGCACGCGCTCGCCGTTCAGCGAAACCGACCAGCTTGCGGCCTCGGGCGTCGGCAGCGTCAGCGCGTCGGGCGTCAGCGCGGCGTCGCCCAGCCCCGCCGCCTCGATCCGCGCCAGCCAGCCGCGCATCACATCATGGCGCACCACGCCGGCGAGCCAGTCCTGTCCGCCCATCTTCGCGCCCAGCGCGACATGCACCGCCTCGATCGGCTCGGCGATCCGGTCCTCGATTGCGAAGGGCAAGGCGGCAAGGCGTTTGGCCTGCGTCGGCAGCGGCAGCGCGACGACGGCGAGCAGCACCTGCTCGGTGGGAACGAACACTGTCTCCGAACCGACATAATTCGTCTCTACCGGCTCAAGTCCGTTCTCGCCCAGCCGCCATGCGCCGCCGGCCCCGAGGGCGGCGGTCCCGGCGTTGGGGAAAGTTTTGGCCGCGACGGGCGGCAGCGGGCGCGCTAGCGTTTGCATCTGGAGGCTCTATACAGAAGGCCATGACGGTGTTGCCAGACTTTGTTTGTGACAGTTCGGTGTCAAACCCGCGCAAATCCTCGCCTTCCATGACGGTCCCGGCGCATGAGCGTGGGCTGACTCTGGTGGAGATGATCGTCGTGCTGGCGATCATCGCGCTCGTCGCGGCGCTGATCGTGCCCAATGTCATCGGCCGTCCGGATCAGGCGCGCGTCACCGTCGCCAACACCGATCTCAAGACGATTTCGGCCGCGCTCAAAATGTACCGGCTCGACAATGGCGGCTATCCGACGACCCAGCAGGGCCTGTCAGCCCTTTCCAAAAAGCCCGAGGGCGCCGACGCTCCGGCCAACTGGAACGCCGAAGGCTATCTGGCGCAGGTCCCCGTCGATCCCTGGGGCCATGCCTATCTCTACAAGAGCCCGGGCGAAGGCGGCGCAGGCTTCGATCTGATGACGCTCGGCAAGGACGGCAAGCCCGGCGGCGAGGGCACCGACGCCGATATCAAGACGAGCGGATGATCCGGTGCGCGTCGCGGCGGGGGAAAAAGGTCTGACATTGGTCGAGATGCTGGTGGTCCTCGCGATCATCGGCATCGCCTCGGGCATCGCCGTGCTTGGCTTCGGTGCGGGGCGCGGAGTCAATGTGCAGGCCGAGGCGAGGAGCTTCGCCGCGCGCCTCCGCCTCGCCGCCGATATCGGCATGGTCACCGACAAGCGGCTGATGCTGGCGTGGGACGACCGCAGCTACAGCTTCCTCGAATGGGATTCCGCTCGCCGCCAATGGGTGCCCGAACAGGGCAACAGCCTTGCCGGCCGCCACATGCTGCCCAGCGGCTTTCGCTTCGCCATCGACGCCAAATCGCCGCTTCCGCTTGCCGCCGACGGCACCGGCCAGGGGCTTTCGGCGCGGATCAGCCATGGCGGGCAGAACTGGCAGGTGCTTTTCGACGGCTTCGCCGCGGAAGCCAGCCCGATCAGGCCGGTCAGGACATGAACGATCGCGGCTTCTCGCTCATCGAGACGCTCGTCGCGCTCCTCGTGCTCGGCATCGCCAGCGTGGGGCTGATTCGCGCGACTGAAGGTCATGTCGATGCGACGCGCGGGATTGAGGATCGCGCGGTGGCGCAGTGGGTGGCGGAGGAAAGGCTCGCGCTGCTCTCGCTCCCTGGCCGTCCCGCCGACGGCCCGGTCAGGATGATGGACCGCGACTGGGACGTGAAGGTGGATGAGCGTGCTACGGCCGACGCCGATGTCCGCGCGGTCGATGTCAGCGTCAGCGCCGCGGGGCGGAAACCCGTGCTGGCGACGCTCCATGGCTTCGTCGACCGGGGGGACAAAAGCTCATGATCCGCCTCGATCGCATCGATCCCGCGCGTGCTGGCCGCATCGTCGATCTAGTCGCGATCCTGCTCGCCATTTCGGTCGCGCTCGCTCTTGCGGCGCTCACCTGGCGGATCATTGCCGGCGGCCCCGGCGCGCATGTAGCCGCCGCGCCTCCGCCGCAGGTCTATGCGGCGACCGATGTCGCCCCGGTGGTCCAGCTTGCGCCCTTCGGCGCGCCGGGCGCAGCCGGCGCCGCCAGCGGCCCGACCAGCCTGCCCCTCATTCTCAAGGCCATTATTTACCGCGCGAGCCCTGGCGTTTCGACTGCGATCATCGCCGCCGCGGGCCAGCCGGCCAAGGCGTTCAAGGTCGGCGACAGCGCGGGCGGCCTCGCCGCCATTTCGGCGATCGAGCGCGATCATGTCGTGGTCGACGCCGGCGGCCAGCTTCAGCAGCTTTTTTTCCCGGGGCGAATGAAGGAACTTCTCGGCCAGGCGCAGGCCGGCGGCGCGCCGCTTCCGCCGCCAGCGCCTTCGCCCCCCGCTCCCGACGGCGCGGTGCAGGCCCCGTCCCTGCCCGTCGCCCCGCCGCCCGCCTCGCCCCCCGCCCCGCCATCGCCGGGTGCCCAGCCGCAGGCGGCGCCAACGGCCATCCCGCCCGGGCGGCAGGGCGCGTTCCTTGACTCGTCATCATCCGCGCCTACTAGCCGGCCAGGCGCGAATCGCCTGCTCGCCCGCTTGTCGGCACAATCGTCCAACCAGATTCAGGCATTGCGTTGAGGGGGATCATGTCCGTTTGCAAAGGGCTGCTGTCGACGGCGCTCGCCGTCTCGCTGGCGCTCCCTGCCCCGCTGTTGGCGCAGGCCAATCCCGATTCGCGCGGCGACGTCGTCGTCAACATGCGCGAAGTCGATATCGCTGACGTGGCCGAACAGATTTCACGGATCACCGGGCGCACGCTGATCCTCGATCCGGCCGTGCGCGGCACGGTGACGGTCACCTCGGCGACGCCGCTCAGCCCCGATGGCGTGTGGCAATTGTTCCAGTCGGTGCTGCGCGCGCAGGGCTATGCCGCCGTGCAGAGCGGGCGGAGCTGGCGAATCGTCAGCCAGGCCAATGCGGTGCGTGACGGCGGCATCCGCGCGCGCGGATCGGGCGCGGAAGTCGTCACCCGCCTCATTCGCCTGCGCAGCCTTGCCCCCGATCAGGCGGTCCGCGTCTTTCGCCCGCTTGTCGCGCAATTCGGCAGCGTCGAGGCGATTACCTCGCCCAATGCGATCGTCGTTACCGACTATGCCGAAAATGTCCGTCGCATCGAATCGCTGGCGGCGGCGATCGACGGGGGGCAGGGGCCAGAGTTCCAGGCGATCAGCCTAAAATATGCGACGGCGGAGGATGTCGCCAACGCGCTGCGCATCGTGCTGGGCGATGGCGCGCAGGGCGGTCCGCGCATCGCATCCGATCAGCGCTCGAACGTCGTCATCGTGCGTGGCGAACCTGGTGCGATGCGCGAGGCGCGGCGCATCGCCTCGTCGCTCGATCAGCCGGGCGGCGCGACGCCCACCACGCGTGTCTTTCGCCTCAGCAACAGCGACGCCGAATCGGTGACTGCGGTGCTTCAGGGCATTTTGAGCGAGACCGGCTCGTCGGTGACCAACCCCGTCGCGCGTTCGCTTTCCTCGTCGCGCTTCGGCGCGGGGCTTAACAATAACAACAAGATCGGCGCAGGCCAGACGGGCACCGGATCGGTCCCGACCCAGCTCAGCGGATCGCTCGCCAGCAGCGTCGCGAACAGCGGCAAGGCGGGCGGCGGGGCCGCCGGCGCGGGCGGCGCAACGACGCCCGCCGGATTCTCCACGCCAGAACTGGCCGTCCAGCCCGCGCCGGAGATCAACGCCATCGTCGTGCGAGGCACGCCTTCGGCCATCGCGCAGATCGAGCCGCTGATCGGCGAACTCGACGTGCGTCGTCCCCAGGTGATGATCGAGGCCGCGATCGTCGAGATCACCGGCGACGAGGCCGAGCAGCTCGGCGTCCAGTTCGGCGTGGGGTCGGCCGCGCCCGAAGGCATCGGAAACGGCGCCGCGACCAATTTCGCGAATGTGGACGTGCCGCTGCGCACTTTGCTGTCGGCGCTTGGCTCGCCGGCGGCGGCGGGGATCGGCAATGGTCTCAACCTCAATCTGGGCAACGACAATTTCCGTGTGCTCGTCCAGGCGCTCGGCAATTCGACCAAGGCCAATCTGCTCTCGACGCCCAGCCTCACCACGCTCGACAATGAACCGGCCGAGATCGTCGTCGGCCAGAATGTGCCCTTCCGCACCGGCAGCTACGCGACTGACGGCAACACCACGACGCCTTTCACCACGATCGAACGGCAGGATGTCGGCATCACGCTGCGCGTGGTGCCGCGCGTCAATTCGGGCAATGTGGTGAAGCTGGAGGTCAGCCAGGAAGTTTCGGCGCTCACCAACGGCGTTACCGGGGCTGCCGATCTCGTCACCAATCGCCGCAGCATCCAGACGACGGTGCTCGCCGATAATGGCGAAACGATCGTGCTCGGCGGTCTCATCACCGACGATCGCAGCTCTTCGCGCAGCAAGGTGCCGCTCGTCGGCGACGTTCCGGTGCTCGGCGAACTGTTCAAGTCGCGCCGGGAAAACCAGACGAAGCGCACTCTGTTCGTCTTTCTGCGTCCTACGATCCTGCGCGATACTGCGGCTGCGGTCGCGGCTGCGAAAGCCAAATATGGCCGGCTGCAGGGCGATGAGGCTGCGCTGGCGCGCAACCGCAGCCTTCTCCTCACCCCGCCGCCCGCGCGGCTGACGCTCGAGATTGACGGAATCTACTGAAGCCTGTCCTACACAGGCGCTGCGGTGCTATGGCGTCGGCGGGCGCTGGTGCGCCGGCATCGTCCGCGCTCGCAAGTTGAGAAAACCCCTCCAGCCTCTCAACTTTGTCAACTTCCAGGAACGGAAATCGCGCTTTTCCGCCATTTCCTACAGCCGGCAGCGTCACGCTGCCTCGCTCTAGTCGACGCGGCGCACCACGCGTCGGTCGCCACGTCGGAAAGTGGCGCGCGTCGGTGTCAGGCTCACCAGCTTCCACCCGTCTATGCTCTGCCCGGGCGACAGCGTCCGGGTCTTGCCGCGCCCGATCCGCACCATCGCGCTGGCATGGCGCGGGAAGCGCCCGACGATCCCGGCAAGGTCGGGCCCCTCATTGCCTTCGTCGGCGGCTTCGGGCGTCGGCGTCGCCAGCGGCTTGGCGTCGCCAAAGGGCTTGCGCGCGACGATGTCGCCCATCTGCGGCGCGTCCGGCACGACGATCGGCTGCATCCGCTCGCCTGGCGTCTGCGGCGACGCGGCGGGCGCCTGCGGCGTCTGACGCGGCATGAGCAGCAGGGCAGGCGTGCTGACCGCGGCCAGCGCGGCCAGCCCAAGGATCAGGAAGGGCGTGCGTTCCTGCTTCATCGCGCCTGCCAGAACGCTACAATTTGTCCGTCGAGCGTCAGCCCGCCAGCGGCATCGTCGCGCGCCAGGCGGATGGCTGTAAAGCGGAAGCCCGGCCGCGCGCTTTCCAGGCGGCCGACGAATCGGAGGATCGACGCGGCATCGCCGTGCGCGACGATGTGCAGGTCGACCAGCGCCGGATCGCCGCCGTCGATCGGATCGAGGGTATCGAGGGCGACGATCCGGCCCAGCGCGCGAATGCGACCTTCCGCATCGCTGAGCGCCGCGTCGCGGCTGGCGGCGGGTGCGGTCAGCGCGGCCGGCCAGCGCATCGTCAGCGCCTCGGGCGTCGCCGCGACCTCGCCCAACGCCGCGCGCTCCCGCCGCGCCGCCGCCAGCGCCCCGGTCGCCTCGCGCGCCTGCTCGGCAAGCAGCAGCATCGCGCCCAGCCAGACGATGAGCAGTGCGCCCAATATCGCGAAAGGCCGGGTCATATCCGTCCCTCGAACCGGCTGCGGATGCCGCGATCGGTGACGGCCCGCTGCGCCGTCGCTTTCAGCCCCAGCGGCGCGAAGGCGGCGCGCACCGGATCCGGATCGCTGGAATCGACTTCGACGATCAACCTGCCGTCCGCAGCTTCATCAAGCGTCGCCAGCCGCGCGCCATCAGGCAACGCCCTGGCGAGCCGCCCGATCAGCGCGCCGGCGCTTTCGCGTTCCAGCGCAGGGCGCAGCCGGGCGGCGAGCGCGATGGTCGCGTCGGCCTGACGTTTGGCGGCAAGCGCGCCTCCGCCGCGCGCTTCCGCCGCCCGCGTCGCGCGCGCCTCGCGCATTGTCAGCAGTTTCGCGCCGGCCCATGTCGTCAGCGGAATGGTGAGCAGGAGGATAAGGGCGGCGAGCAGCGCCTTGACCGTGGCGCGCGCCGCCGCGCTCGACCCTGCGCCCCCGGCGACGAGGATCATCGGGCCGTCGCCGCGCGTCACCCCGATCGTCGGGCGCGCTTCGGGCGTTTTGGGATAGGCCGCCGCTATCGCGTCGATCCGCGTGCGGCGGGCCATGGCGACATGCAGCAGTCGGGCGCCGTGCGGGCCGCTTGCGCGTCGCGCTTTCCACACCAGTTCCGCTGGCGCGATCGGGGCGACGCGGCCGATCGCCTGCATCATGGTCTCGCCAGGGCGCAAGCGGGCAGTGGCGACGAAGCTCTCTTCTTCGCCGAGACTGATCCGGTCAGGCCCGGATGGCGTTGGCTGTTCGCCGCGCGCAAGGATCATGTCGCGCCCGGTCCGCTCGCCGCGTGGGGTCAGGCGGCTGGCGAGCGCATCGATCCAGTGCGCGAACCTCATCCTCGTATTCCGATGATCGTGGCGATCGTGAACAGCGCAATGGCGCCTGCCTGCGCCTGTGCGCCCATCCGCAGCGCCATGGTGCGCGCCGCCCGTTCGAGCCGCGCCGCCACGTCGCGCCGCGCACTGTCGCCGGTGGTTGCGGCCAGCGCAGCGGCGTCGGCCGCCGCGATCGCGCCGCGCAGCCCCCGGTCCACACGCATCGCGACGATGGCGCCGGCAAGCGCCGCGATGCTCGCGATCAGATAGGCCCCCGCGAAAAGCAGGATCGCCACGGCGCCCGCAAACCAGCACGCGGCGGGCAGGGCCGGGCTGCGCGCGGCGACGTGCAACGCTTCCCGCGCGCGCATCGTCTCGGCGATTGCGATCAGCATCGCGCCCTGATCAGCGGCGCCCGTCAGCAGGTCGCGCGTCGTGGCGGGCAGGCCCGGTTCTGCGGCGATCGCGCCAATCGGATCAGCCGGGCCGCGCGCGACGATGCGGTCGATTGCGCTTTTCTGCGCCGCTGGCAGCGGCCCTGCCTTCACGATCGCCAGTGCTGCGTTCAGGTCTCGGGTTCGGCTGCGCGCCAGCCCGACCTGCTCGATCAGCGCCGCTTCGGCGTCTCCGCCCGGCGCCCAGGCGTTGATCAGGCGCTGCGCCAGGCTCGGCTCGCCATGGCCGACCGAAAGCGGGGTAAGCCCTTCCCTGTGAAGCGAGCGCTGCGCCGCCGCCCGGTCGGTGGCGACGACGGTGATGGTGCGCGCCGCGCCGCCCGCAGCGACAACGGTGGACCGATAGGCCGAACCCGGACCGGCTGTGACGGGCCGCGCCACGCCCAGCGCCCGTTCGATCGCGCCGATCGATGCCGCGCGCGGCGACGCGGGCAATCCGCTGGCAAAGACGATTCCGGCAAGCGTCTCGCTGTCTGCCGGGTCCGCCATCGCGACGATCAGGCGCCCCTCCTCAAGGCCGAGCGGGGCGGCGAGCCGGTCGGCGAGAAAGGATCGGGCGATATTGGCGGTCTCTACCGGGGCGGCCGGTTCGACCAGCGCCGCTCCGGTCGCTTCGGCTACGGCTTCGGCCATTGCCTGCGCCTCGACGCGCCCGCTGCGCACCAGCGCAACCGCGATGCGCTCGCCCCCCGCCGCCGCAGCGTCGATGGCCGCCATATCGGCCAGCCCGCGCTGTTCGAGGATGCGCGCCAGTGCGACCTGGTCCTGGGAAACTGTCATTGCGCCCGCTTTACCCGCCCCCGCGCGTTGCCGCCAGCGTGACCCGGCGCGAATATCAGACCGGTCAGCGCCTCGGCGGAGCCATCGTGTCGACGAGCTGGTCGCCGCCGAGTGCGCGATAGAGCGCGACGAGGTTGAGCGCGCGCGTCAACCGCGTCGCCGCCAGCGTCTGGCGCGATTGATAGAGCGTGCGCTGTGCGACGAGCAGGTCGAGGTAGGAATTGACGCCATGCCTGTAGAGCGCATCGGTCAGCGTCAGCGTGTCGCTCGCAGCGTCGACCGACGCGCTGTTGGCCTTGAACTGATCGTCGATCGTCCCGCGCCGGGCCAGCGCATCGGCTACGTCGGTGAAGGCGCTCTGGATCGCCTTCTGATACTGCGCCGTGGCGAGGTCGCGCTGCGCCTTGGCATATTGCAGATTGCCGGCGTTCCGCCCGGCGTCGAAGATCGGCACCGTCGCCTGCGGCGCGACCTGCCACGAAAAGGCGCCGCCGGTGAACAGGTTGGACAGCGTGCTGCTCGCCAGCCCGGCGAAGGAGGTGAGCGTGATCGTCGGGAAAAAGGCCGCGCGCGCCGCGCCGATCCGGGCATTGGCGGCGCGCAGCCCATATTCGGCCTGCACCACGTCCGGCCGGCGCAGCAATATCTGCGAATCGAGCCCCGCCGGCAATTCGCTGAGCAGCCCGTCAATCGCCTCGATCGACGGCGGCAGGTCGCTGTCGTCGACCTTCGCACCGACGAGCAGCTCGAGCGCGTTGCGATCCTGCGCGATCTGCGCCGTCAGTTGCGCCTTGTCGGCGCGTGCCTGTTCGAGAACCGTTTCGGCCTGACGCAGATCGGTGCGTGGCGCGATGCCGCCTTTCAGCCGGGCGCCCGTCAGTTCGACGCTGCGGGCAGCGCTTGCCTCGGTATCGCTCGCGATAGCCAGCAGGCTTCGGTCCGAAGCGAGCGTAAGATAGGCGTTGGCGACTTCGGCGACGAGCGTCAGGCGCGCCGCGCGCAAAGCCGCTTCGGTGCCCAGATATTCGTCGAAGGCCGCGTCGTTCAGGCTCTGGAGGCGGCCGAACAGGTCGATCTCGAAACTGCTGACGCCCGCCTGCACGGCATAGTTGCGGCTTGTCTGTCCGCCGCCGCCGGGCGTCGCGTTGCTCGACAACGCGCCGCTGTGATTGGTGGTGGAGCGCGCCGAGCCGTTGAGCTGGGGAAAGATGTCGGCCTTGGCGACGCGCGCCTGCGCACGGGCTGAGGCGACGTTGGCCAGCGCCACGCGCAGATCCTGATTATTGGCGAGCGCGTGCTCAATGATCGTCTGGAGGTGCGCATCGCGGAAGATGTCGCGATAGCTGACGGCCGGCAGAGCCGCCTCGCTCTGGCGCAGATAAGCGTCGCCCGCCGGCCAGCCCTGGGGGATGGCCGGCGCAGGGCGATTATAGGTCGGCTGCATGTTGCAGCCGCCGAGCAGCGCGAGCGCGCCGAGCGCGGTCAGCCGCTTCATGCCGCGCTCTCCACGGCCTTCGCGCCGGGCAGCGCGTGGAGCTTGCCCTTGAACACGCGGCGGACGAGCACGAAGAACAAAGGCACGTAGAAGATGGCGAGCAGCGTCGCGGTCAGCATGCCGCCAAGCACCGCCGTGCCGATCTCGATCCGGCTCTGCGCGCCCGCGCCCGTCGAAATGGCGAGCGGGATGACGCCGAACATGAAGGCAAGGCTGGTCATGATGATCGGCCGCAGGCGGATGCGCGCGGCTTCAAGCGCCGCCTCAAGCGGGCTGCGCCCTCCGCGTTCGGCCAGCTCGGCGAACTCGACGATCAGAATCGCATTCTTGGCGGCAAGGCCCATCGTGGTGAGCAGGCCGACCTGGAAATAAATGTCGTTGGTCAGCCCGCGCAGCAGCACCGCCAGCGTTGCGCCGATCAGGCCGAGCGGAATCACGAGCATCACTGCGAACGGCACCGACCAGCTTTCATAAAGCGCGGCCAGGCAAAGGAAGATGACGAGCAGCGAAAGCGCATAGAGCAAAGGCGCCTGCCCGCCCGAAAGTCGTTCCTGATAGGAAAGGCCGCTCCACGCCACCGACACGCCGGGCTGCTCGGCGGCGAGCTCGGCGATCCGCTTCATCGCGTCGCCGGAGCTCTTGCCCTGCGCGGCGTCGCCCTGCAGTTCATAGGAGGAGAAGCCGTTGAAGCGCTGGAGCACATTGGGCGTCTGCACCCAGCTCGTCGTCGCGAAGGCGGAGAAGGGCGCCATCGTGCCGGTCGATGTGCGGACATACCAGTTGCCCAGATCCTCGGGCCGGCTGCGATAAGGCGCGTCGCCCTGCACATAGACGCGCTTCACGCGGCCGCGATCGACGAAGTCGTTGACATATGTGCCGCCCCAGGCCGCCGACAGCGTATTGTCGACGCTGGCCTGGGATATGCCGAGCGCGCCGACCTTCGCCTGATCGACCTGCACCGAAAGCGAAGGCGTGTCGGCCAGGCTGTTGAGACGCACCGAGGACAGCTCGGGATCGTTGCTGGCGGCGGCGAGCAGCGCGTCGCGCCGGGCCTTGAACTCTTCGCTGGTCAGTCCGCCGGTGTTGAGCAGCTCAAGCGTGAAGCCGCTCGACTGGCCAAGGCCGCGGACCGGCGGGGGATTGAGCGCGAAGAACTGCACGTCGCGCAGCGTTGACAGCGCGCGCGTCGCGCGGCGGGTGATCGCCTGCGCGCTGTTCTCCGTTCCGTGGCGTTCGTCCCACGGCACGAAGGACATGAAGCCGCGGCCCGCATTCTGGCCGGTACCTTGCTGGCTGGATCCGCTCACCGTGTAGATGGCGGCTACATTCTTCTTTTCCTTGGTGAGGAAATAATCCTCGATTGCCTTGGCCGCCTGCAGCGTGCGCGCCTGCGTTGCGCCGGGGGGCAGCGTGTACTGGATCTGCGCGATGCCCTGATCCTCGACGGGCAGGAAGCTGGTCGGCAGGCGCACGAAAACGAAGATCAGCAACGCGACGATCAGCGCATAGCCGATCAGCATCAGGGGCATACGCGCAATGGTTGTCGCAGTCGCGTTGCGATAGCGGTCCGACGTGCGGGCGAACCATTCGTTGAAACGATCGCCGAAGGCATGCGCCTTGGCGACGATCGGACTGTTATAGCGCGTATTCTTGTCCTTGCGCTTGAGCAGCGTCGCCGCGAGCGCGGGCGACAGAACCTGCGCGACGATCACCGACAGCACCATCGAGGACACGATGGTGATCGAGAACTGCTTGTAGATGACGCCCGTCGACCCCCCGAAAAAGGCCATGGGCAGGAACACGGCGGACAGGACGAGAGCGATGGCGATCAGCGCCATCTGGATCTCGCCCATTGACTTGATCGTCGCCTCGCGGGGGGTGAGGTCAGGCTCCTCCTCCATCACGCGCTCGACATTTTCGACCACGACGATCGCGTCGTCGACGAGCAGGCCGATGGCGAGCACCAGACCGAACAGGGTCAGCGTGTTGATCGAGAATCCGGCGGCGGCAAGGACGCCGAAGGTGCCGAGCAGCACTACGGGCACCGCGATCGCGGGGATCAGCGTCGCGCGCCAGCTCTGCAGGAAAAGGAACATGACGAGGACAACGAGGATGATCGCCTCGACCAGCGTCTTGATCACTTCCTCGATCGACAGCTTGATGAAGGCCGTGCTGTCATTGGGAAAGGCGTAGGTCAGACCGGCGGGGAAGCTCTTGGCGCGCTCCATGATGTCTTTGCGGACAAGCTCGGCAGTCTTGAGCGCATCGGCGCCGGGGGCGAGCTGGATCGCGATGCCTGCGCCGGGATGCCCGTTCAGCCGGCTGGTATTGGTATAGCTTTCGCTGCCCAGCTCGACGCGCGCGACATCCTTCAGCAGGACGTTCGATCCATCGGGCTGGGTCTTGAGGATGATGTTGCGGAACTGCTCGGCATTGGTCAGGCGCGACCGTGCCGTCACCACCGCATTCAGCATCTGCGTGGCGGGCGAAGGCTGCGCGCCGATCTGACCGGCGGCGACCTGCGCATTCTGCGCCTGGATTGCGCTGATCACGTCGCTCGGCATCAGTTGATAGGTGTTGAGCTTGAACGGATCGAGCCAGATGCGCATCGCATATTGCGCGCCGAACACGTTGATGTCGCCGACGCCTTCGAGGCGGCCGATCTGGTCCTGCAGATTGGACACCAGATAGTCGCTGACGTCCTGGCTCGTCATCCTGTCGGTCTCGTCGAAGATCGAGATGACCATGAGGAAGTCGGCGTTGGACTTGGTGACGACCAGCCCCTGCTGTTGCACCTGCTGGGGCAGGCGGGGCAGCGCCTGCTGCACCTTGTTCTGGACCTGCACCTGCGCGATGTCGGGATCGGTACCCTTCTGGAAGGTGACGGTGACGGTGACCGATCCGGCCGAGCTCGAACTCGCCTGGAAATAGATCAGCCCGTCGATGCCGGTCAGTTGCTGCTCGATGATCTGGGTGACGCTGCTTTCAAGCGTATCGGCCGATGCGCCCGGATAGGTCGCCCGAATGTTGACCGATGTCGGCGCGATGTCGGGATATTGCTCGACCGGCAGCGACAGGATGCCGCCGATGCCAAGCAGCATGATCACGATCGCGATCACCCATGCGAAGATGGGGCGGTCGATGAAGATGCGCGACAGCATCGCTTAGCGGCGGCCCCCGGAACCCTGCGTATCGCCGTGCCCTGCCGGCGGCGGCGCGGGCTTAGACCCTGCGGGGACAGGTTTGATCGACTGGCCCGGCTTGATCTTGCCCAGCCCCTCGGTGATTACCTTGTCGCCGGGCTTCACGCCATCGGTCACCAGCCATTTGTCGCCGATGGTGCGCGTCGCGGTTACGTCGCGCAGTTCGGCCTTGCCGTTCGCGCCGACCAGCATCACCGTCGCCCGGCCCTTGGGATCGCGCATCACACCCTGCTGGGGGACGAGAATGCCGTTGGTCGTCGTCGCCTGCGACAGATGCGCGCGGACATACATGCCGGGCAGCAGCAGCCCCTGCGGATTGGCGAAGCGCGCGCGCAGCGTCACCGCTCCGGTGGTCGGGTCGACCACCACTTCTGAAAACTCGAGCGTGCCGATGATCGGATACTGGCTGCCATCTTCAAGCGTCAGCCGCACGCCGGCGGGCGAAGGCACGACATTGCCCGAGGCGAGGCTGCGGCGCAGCGCCAGCAGGTCGGCGCTCGACTGCTGGATGTCGACGAAGATCGGATCGAGCCGCTGGATCGTCGCCAGCGGATCGGCCTGCCCGCTGGTCACCAACGCGCCTGTCGTGAACAGCGAGCGCCCGATACGCCCGGTGATCGGCGCGGGCACGGTCGTGAAGCGCAGGTTGATCCGCGCGGTTTCCAGCGCTGCGCGGTTCTGCGCGATCGCGGCGGTCGCCTGCCTGGCGGCGGCCGCTGCGTCGGTATAGTCCTGCTTCGCCACCGCCTCGATCTCGGCGAGCGGACGATAGCGCTCGGCCTTTGCCTGCGCTGCATCGCGATTGGCCATGGCGCTCGACAGATTGGCCTGCGCCTGATTGACCGCCGCGCGATAGAGGCTGGGATCTATGCGGTAGAGCGTCTCGCCGGCTTGGACGATGCTGCCTTCCTTGAACAGCCGCGCCTGGATCACGCCCGAAACCTGCGGACGGACATCGGACGCCTCATAGGCGTTCACGCGCCCGGCCAGCTCGATATCGAGCGGCACCGCCTCGCTCTTGAGCACGATATAGCCGGCCTCCGGCGTCGGCGACGCGGGCTTTTCACGGCCGCCCGAACAGGCGGACAGCAAGGGCAATAGCGCAGGCATGGCTGCAGCAAGCCAGATCGTCCGCATACGAGCGTTCAAAGCGGCACTCTCCCTCATCCCCACGTTCGGCAAGCGCCTGTTTCCAGGTGCAGCATTAACCGGCGCTGTCGGATGTCGTCCAGAAGTTGTATCTCGCGCCCCTGACGCGATCCGAGCCTTCCGTCAACTAACCGAATTGCAATGCGCAACTGCTCAAAAAACGGGCATCGTTTCGCAATTGCACAATGAATTGGCTCTGTGGATGCGAATGAAATGCGCAACCATAGCGGAAATCTTACATTCCTGCGTCTGGCATGGCTTTTGCGAAACAATCTCCCGGGGAAAAAGCGGGAGGCAGAATGAAACTCGTCATCGCCATCATCAAACCCTTCAAGCTCGACGAGGTGCGCGAGGCGCTGTCGGATATCGGCGTCGCCGGCATGACCGTTACCGAGGTGAAGGGATTCGGCCGCCAGAAAGGCCAGACCGAAATCTACCGCGGCGCCGAATACAGCACCAATATGGTGCCGAAGATCAAGATCGAGGTCGCCGCCAGCGCTGATCTCGCTCCGCGCGTGGTCGAGACCATCCAGTCATCGGCCAACACCGGCGCCATCGGCGACGGCAAGATCTTCGTGCTCGATCTCGAACAGGCGGTCCGCATCCGCACTGGCGAGACCGATCAGGCAGCGCTCTGAAAGGACAAGGGGGAATGATGAAAGCTCGCAACCTTCTTATCGGTGGAGCGGTCGGCATCGGCGCCGCCATCTTCGCCGCGATGCCCGCCTGGGCGCAGGACGCGGCGGCCGCCGCGCCGCCGCCCACGGTGAACAAGGGCGATACGGCATGGATGATGGTCTCGACCGTCCTCGTCCTCGCGATGATCCTGCCTGGCCTCCAGCTCTTCTACGGCGGCCTCACCCGCGCAAAGAACATGCTGTCGACGATGACGCAGGTCGGCGCGGTCGCCGCGCTGGCGATGATCGTCTGGGTGTGCTGGGGCTATACCGAGGCGTTCGGCGACGGCGGCAACGAGTTCATCGCCGGTTTCGGCAAGCTCTTCCTGAAGGGGGTGACGCCGGATTCGACGGCCGCCACCTTCACGCCAGGCGTCGCTATTCCGGAATATGTGTTCATCTGTTTCCAGATGACCTTCGCCGCGATCACCATTGCGCTCGTCCTCGGCTCGGTGGTCGAGCGGCTGAAGTTTTCCGCCGCGCTGATCTTCGCGCTGGTCTGGCTGACGATCGTCTATTTCCCGATCGCGCACATGGTGTGGGCGGGCAATGGATATTTCTTCGCCAAGGGCGCGCTTGACTTCGCGGGCGGCACCGTGGTTCACATCAACGCCGGCGTCTCCGCGCTGGTCGCCGCCCTTATTCTCGGCAAGCGTCTCGGCTATCCGAAGGAGCCGATGCCGCCGCACTCGCTGACCATGACGGGAATCGGCACGGGTCTGCTGTGGGTGGGCTGGTTCGGCTTCAACGCCGGCTCGGCGCTCGAGGCCAATGGCTCGGCCGCGCTCGCGATGATCAACACCTTCGTCGCCACGGCCTCCGCCGCGCTCTTCTGGATGCTTGCCGAAAAGCTTGCGGGCCACAAGCCGTCGGCGCTGGGCTTCTGCTCGGGCATCGTCGCTGGTCTGGTCGCCGTCACGCCGGCTGCCGGCAATTCGGGGCCTTTCGGCGCCATCGTCCTCGGCGCGGTCGCTTCGGTGATCTGCTACTTCGCGGTCTCGGTGCTCAAGCCCAAGCTTGGCTATGACGACTCGCTCGACGCGTTCGGCATCCACGGCATCGGCGGCATGATCGGCGCGATCGGCACCGGCATCGTCTATGCCCCGTCGCTGGGCGGCCCGGGCAAGCCGGACTATGCGATGGGCGCGCAGCTCGTCGTTCAGGTCGCAGCTGTTGCCACCACCA
Organism: Sphingomonas sanxanigenens; assembly: GCA_003240855.1. GTDB lineage: Bacteria > Pseudomonadota > Alphaproteobacteria > Sphingomonadales > Sphingomonadaceae > Sphingomonas_L > Sphingomonas_L sanxanigenens_A. The sequence continues at coordinate 43,272 of QFNN01000002.1, read as the reverse complement.
TCGTCTGGGCGGCGATCGGCACCGTCATCGCCATCTTCATCGCCAAGGCGCTCACCGGGCTGCGCGTCAGCCAGGAAGTCGAGCATGAAGGGCTCGACCTCGGCGAGCATGGCGAGCGCGCCTATAATTATTGAACGGGGTTCCTCCTGCGGACGACTGGCCGGTGGGTATCCCCACCGGCCATTTTTTTTGGAGCAGGGAGCAGCGGAGGCGTCCGCGCGTTCGGGCGGCGACGGATAGGGAGAAACATCATGGCAGGTGCATTCTCGCGCTTCACGGTCGAACCGGACGCGGACGGCTATCGCATCCAGATCGAGGATGATGAAGGCGATACGACCGAACTGACCGCCACCGCCGAGCAGCTCGAACTGATCGCCGAGACGATCAACGAAATCCTCGAGGATGAATATGAGGCTTATGATGATGACGGCGACGACGAGGCTGAGGAGGATTAGGCGTAGGCCTGTCCCCGCACGTCCGTGATCGCCCTGAAGGCAGGGGCTATTCGCCGGGTTCGGCGGCCGTCTGCATCGCGCGCCATTTGGCGCGAATCGTCTCGGACGTGTCGCGGCTGTTGTCGTGGCTCCAGCCTGGCGGCTTGATCATATAGTTGATCCGCGCGCGCCAGTCAGGCGCGGCTTTCACGTCACGCGCGATGCCGATCCATTCGTGCGTCGCCGCCCAGAGAAGGTTGAAGCTGCCAAGGTCCTTGACGATGCCATAGCGCGGCGGATCCTCGTCGCGCTCGGCGATGAAGGTGCCGAACATGCGGTCCCATATCACGAACACCCCGGCATAATTATGGTCCAGGTAGCGCGGGTTGGTGGCGTGATGGACACGGTGCTGCGACGGTGTGTTCATCACCGCCTCGAACCAGCGCGGCATCCGCCCGATCGTCTCGGTATGGATCCAGAACTGATAGACCAGGTTGAGCCCGCCGCAGAAAAAGACCATCGCCGGCGGGAAGCCCAGCAGGAATAGCGGCAGCCGGAAGATGAAGGTCAGGCTGATAAAGCCCGTCCAGGTCTGTCTCAGCGCGGTCGCCAGATTATAATGCTGGCTCGAATGATGGACGACGTGGCTCGCCCAGAACCAGCGCACGCGGTGCGCCGATCGGTGGAAGGCGTAATAAGCGAGATCGTCGAGCAGGAAGCAGAGCGGCCAGGCCCACCAGGCATAGGGAATGCGCCAGGGCGCGAACTGGCCGACCTCGACCGCAATCAGAAAGACGATGCCGGCGGTCAGCCCGCCCGCGATCTGACTGCCGAAGCCCAGCATCAGCGAAGTGAGCGTATCCCTGGGGCAGAACCGCCGCCGGTCGCGCATCCGGGCGATCCACATCTCGCCGAGCAGCAACGCGATGAACGCCGGAATCGCGTATAAGGTCGGGCTCGGCAGCTCACCCATCGAAGCTCCTCTCAAGCATCCTCGCCAGTTCGCGCGCCTTTTCGGCGTCTTGGCATTTGAATGTCACATCGCCGAAGCGTGCGTCGCCGGTCGGCACGCGCACTGCCGAACCGGCGATCGTGGCGGTCAGCGGCAGGGTCAGTTGGCGAGCGGCGGGCATGGCGCCGTGCATCTTGAGCGCCACAAGCTCGCCGGATTTGCCCCTGATCAACGCCGCCTGCCCATCGTGATCGAGCAACGCGCGCTCCGGCGCGAAGCCGGCGATCGTCCGCGCAGCGATGCTCGCGGCTTCGGATTCATTCTCGATACGACCGCCGCCAAGCCCCAGCAGTCTCGCCATTCCCGCAACGCCGACGATCGCGGCCAATGTGCCGATCGCCGTCAGCGCGCTCATCTGGCCGCCAGCGCCTCGATCATGGGCCGGATCGGGCCGATGTCATATCCTGCCCCGGCGGCGCTCTCGGCGATTATCGCTGGGTCGTGCCCGGCCTTGGCCCTCGCCAACGCCCAGAGATAAGTGGATCGCGTCCCCGAACGGCAATAGGCGAGGACCGGGCCGCCCGCCGCATCGAGCGCGTCGTTCATCGCGTCGATCTGCGCATGGCTGAAGCCGGCATGGGTGACAGGGATCGCCGCATAGGCAAGCCCTGCGGCCTCGGCGGCGGCGCGGATAGCCGCTCCGTCGGGCTGGCCGGCTTCTTCCTCGTCGGGCCGGTTGTTGATGATCGCAACAAAGCCTGCGGCCTTGATCGCATCGATCATGTCGGCGGTGATCTGCGGCGTTACCGAGATATGCTCGTCGATCCGGCGAAACATGCCAGCCCTGTCTCCTCTCCGTGCTTCATAGCCGGAGGATGTGGTTCAAAATGAGCCTTGGCCTTAAATTATGTCCCTGCCCTTCGCAATCATGCGCCCCGATCATGCGGCGGCGCGGATCACGTCCAGGAACATCTCGCCATACGCCGCCAGCTTGCGTTCGCCGATGCCCGAAAGGCGGCCCAGCGCCGCCAGGCTCGCCGGGCGCTCGGCGGCCATTTCGCGCAAGGTCGCATCGTGGAAGATCACATAGGGGGGGACGCCGGCCTCCGCCGCAAGTTCGCGCCGCCGCGCCCGCAGCGCCTCGAACAGCGGATCGCCAAGGGGGTTGGCTTCGTCGCCGCTTCCGCTTCGTCGCCGCTTCCGCTCGCGTTTTGGCGGCACGACCAGCGACAATCGCGCTTCGCCCTTGAGCAGCGCGCGCGCGCCGGGGCCGAACTCCAGCCCGCCATGCTCGTTGGCGCGCAGCGCGTCGCGCAGCAGCAGCGCGCGCGCCACGGGCTTGAGCAGCGCCGCTTCCTCGCCGTCGACGATTCCAAAGACCGAAAGCCCCTCATGCCCGTTCATCAGGCTGCGCTCGCTCGACTGGCCGGTGAGGATGCCCTCGATATAGCCCTGGCCGAACATCTGCCCGGTTCGGAATACGGCCGACAGATATTTGCGCGCCGTCTCCGTCGCGTCGATCGCCGCCGGCGGATTGAGGCAATTATCGCAATTGCCGCAGCTTTCGGGCGGCGTCTCGCCGAAATGGGCGAGGAGGATGCGCCGCCGGCATCCTGCGGTCTCGACCAGCGCGCCCAGCGCGTTGAGCCGCGCCCGCTCGCCCGCCTGCCGCTGCGCATCGACCTCGCCGATCCGCTGGCGCGCGCGCGCGAAATCATCGGCGCCCCAGAAAAGATGCGCGACGGACGGATCGCCGTCGCGCCCGGCGCGGCCCGTCTCCTGATAATAGGCCTCGATCGACTTGGGTAGCCCGGCATGCGCGACGAAGCGCACGTCAGGCTTGTCGATCCCCATGCCGAAGGCGACGGTCGCGACCATCACCATATCCTCGGAGGCTACGAAATCGGCCTGGTTGCGCGCGCGCATCTCCGGGCTCATCCCGGCATGATAGGCGCGCACCGGCCGGCCGGTCTTGCCCAGCGCCTCGGCCAGCTTCTCGGTCGCCCCGCGCGTCTGGGCATAGACGATGCCCGGTCCCTCCGTCTCGCCGATCAGATCGGCGATCTGCTGCGTCACATTCTGCTTGGGGCTGATCGCGTAGCGGATATTGGGCCGGTCAAACCCCGCTACGATCAGCCCTTCGTGCGGGATGCCGAGCTGGACGAGTATGTCCTCGCGCGTGTGCGCATCGGCAGTCGCCGTCAGCGCGAGCCGGGGCACATCGGGAAAGCTGTCGAGCAGCGGGCGGAGCAAGCGATAATCGGGGCGGAAATCATGCCCCCATTCGGATACGCAATGCGCTTCGTCGATCGCGAACAGCGCAATGCGGCTTTCGCGCAGCAGGTTGCGGAATCCTTCCCCGGACGCGCGCTCGGGCGCGACATAAAGCAGGTCTAGCTCGCTCGCGCGCAGCCGCGCGATCGTCTCGGCCCGATTCTCGTCGACCGACGTCAGCGTCGCGGCGCGAATGCCGATCGCGGTCGCCGCGCGCAACTGATCGTGCATCAGCGCGATCAGCGGCGATACGACGATGCAGGTGCCTTCGAGCACGACCGCCGGCAGTTGGTAGCAGAGCGACTTGCCCGCGCCGGTCGGCATCACCGCCAGCGTGCCCTGCCGCGCCATCACGCGATCGATCACCTGCGCCTGGACGCCGCGAAAGCCGGAAAAGCCGAATGTCGAGCGTAGAATATCGGGAAGCGCTGGGGGCATGGCTCCGCCCATAACCAGTCCCGGTGCGCCAAGTCGAGAGCGTCGCGCCTCAGGCCGCCATGTCTGCTTCGGCCTGCTGGCGCGCCCACATCTCGGCGTAGAGCCCGTGCTTGGCGAGCAGCGCCTGATGCCTGCCCTGCTCCGCCACGCGCCCGCCGTCGAGCACGATGATCATGTCAGCGTCGGCAATGGTCGAGAGGCGGTGGGCGATGACGATCGTCGTCCGCCCGCGCTCCACGGCTTCGATCGTCGCCTGAATCTCGGCCTCGGTCCGGCTGTCGAGCGCGCTGGTCGCTTCGTCGAGGATCAGAATCGGCGGATCTTTCAGCAGGGTGCGCGCGATCGCCACACGCTGCTTCTCGCCGCCCGACAGTTTCAGCCCGCGTTCGCCGACGCGCGTCGCATAGCCGTCGGGCAGGCTTTCGACGAAGTCGCCGATCGCCGCGCCGCGCGCCGCCGCCTCGATCTCGGCGTGGCTCGCCCCCGCGCGGCCATAGGCGATATTGTAGCCGATCGTGTCGTTGAACAGCACCGTGTCCTGCGGGACGATGCCGATCGCCGCGCGCAACGACGCCTGCGTCACCTGCCGCAGATCCTGCCCGTCGATCAGGATACGGCCGCCCGTCACGTCGTAGAAACGGTAGAGCAGCCGCGCGATCGTCGATTTCCCCGCGCCCGAGGGACCGACCACCGCCAGCGTCCCGCCCGCCGGGATGGTGAAGCTCACCCCCTTCAATATCTCGCGCTCGGGGTCATAGCCGAAACGGACGTCCTCGAAACTGACGGCGCCCTGCGCGATCTTCAGCGGCCGTGCGTCGGATGCGTCGAGCACCTCGGCCCCAGTGTCGATCAGGTCGAACATCGCGGTCATGTCGATCAACCCCTGACGGATCGTGCGATAGACCATGCCGAGCATGTCGAGCGGCCGGAAAAGCTGGGCCAGCAGCGTGTTGACCAGCACCACGTCGCCGGTCGTGAACCAGCCCTTGGACCAGCCCCAGACGGTATAGCCCATCGCGCCGGCCATCATCAGGTTGGTGATCAGCGACTGGCCGATATTAAGCCAGGCAAGCGAGGTTTCGTTCTTCACCGCCGCATCGGCATAGCGATTGACCGCGCGGCCATAGCGTTCCGCCTCGCGATCCTCGGCGTTGAAATATTTGACCGTCTCATAGTTGAGCAGCGAATCGACGGCTTTCGCCACCGCGCCGGTATCGAGTTCGTTCATCGCCTCGCGCAGCTTCGCCCGCCAGTCGGTCACGAAGCGCGTGAAGGCGATGTAGGCGACGACCATCGCCAGCGTCGCGGCCACCAGCCCGAAACCGAATTTGGCCTGGAAGATGATCGTCACCGCCGTCAGCTCGATCACCGTCGGCGCGATGTTGAAAAGCAGGAAGTAGAGCATCGTATCGATGCTCTTGGTCCCGCGCTCGATCACCTTGGTGACCGCGCCCGTGCGGCGTTCCAGGTGAAAGCGCAGCGACAATGTGTGGAGGTGGCGGAATACGTGCGTGGCGAGCCGCGCGGTCGCTTCCTGTCCGACGCGCTCGAAGATCGCGTTCCGCAGATTGTCGAACAATACGCCGCCGAAACGCGCGGCCGCATAGGAGACGACAAGCGCCACGGCGATCGCGACGCCCGGCTCCATCCCCGGCGTCATGCGATCGATCGCCGCCTTGTAGGCGAAGGGCATCAACAGCGTCGTCGCTTTGGCGATCAGCACCAGGATCAGCGCGGCGACAACCCGCATCCTGATCGCCGGCGCATCGGCGGGCCAAAGATAAGGCAGGAAGCGGCCGAACACGGCCCAGCCCGCGCTCGTCTCTGAATCGGTATGGGCGGGGCGTTGCGGCGGCATCGCCCTTATCTAGGGATGGACGCGCGCGGCGACAAATGGCGCGCCGGCTGGCGTATCAGTCGTCGTGATTCTCGGGGTCGATCACCGGCAGCGACCATAATATCTGCTCGCGCAACGCCTGTTCCTGCGCCATCAGCCCGGCGCGATGCGCCGCCGCGCGCTTGCGAAGCAGCCGCAGCAGCACTTCCTCGCGCGAATCGGGCTTCCAGCCGCCCTCGCGGCCGGTGGTCAGCGCTCTGGAAAGATGAAAGCTCAGATCCATGTCGGGGCGATGGTTAGGCGGACATGGTTTACAAATCGGCAAGATCGATGGCGAAATTGCACGGACGAAAGATTATTTCGGCCTTCCGCCCGCTCGGCGCCTTCCTATCTAGGCTGGCGATGAGCAAGCCCTTCGCCCTTTCGGTGCTCGATCAGTCGCCGATTCCCGCCGGCGGCGCGTCGACCGACGCGCTGCGCAACAGCATCGATCTCGCCCGCCTTGCGGACCGGCTTGGCTATACGCGCTACTGGCTGGCCGAACATCATGCCTCGCCCGCGCTCGCCGGCGTCGCGCCCGAGGCGTTGATCGGCCCGATCGCGCTCGCCACCGATCGCATCCGCGTCGGTTCCGGCGGGATCATGCTGCCGCATTATTCGCCTTTCAAGATCGCGGAGACCTTCGCGATGCTGGCGGCGCTCGCGCCCGGGCGCATCGATCTCGGCCTTGGTCGCGCGCCGGGCAGCGACCAGCGCACCGCCTTCGCGCTTCAGCGCGATCGCAGCCGCCATATCCCCGCCACCGACTTCCCCGATCATGTCGCTGAACTGCTCGCCTATCTCGAAGGCGCGATGCCTGAGGATCATCTGTTTCACGCCTTGCAGGAAACGATGCCCACCGGCGGCCGCCCAGAGGTGTGGATGCTTGGTTCCTCGCCCGATAGCGCGCGCTGGGCCGGCGAGATGGGGCTGCCTTATTGCATCGCTGATTTCATCAATGCCGATGCAGAACCGCTCGCGCGCCTCTACCGCCACAGCTTTACGCCCTCGCCGCGCCTCGCCACGCCCCGGCTGACCGTCGCGAGCTGGGTGATCGCCGCCGACAGCGACGAGGAGGCCGAGCGGCTCGCCGCGCCGGCGCGAATGATGTTCGCGCATCTGGTGCGTGGCCGGCTGATCCCGGTGCCGGGCGTGGAGGAAGCGCTGGCCTGGCTGGCCGATAATCCGCTGCCGCCCGCGCGCCGCCGCACGATCATCGGCGCGCCCGGCAAGGTCAAGGCCGGGATCGAGGACGTCGCGGCGCTTTACGGGGCCGACGAGATGATGCTCGTCAACATCCTGCCTGCCCACGCGCCGCGCCGCCGCAGTTATGAACTGGTGGCCGAGGCGTTCGGGCTGGCTGCTTAACGGCGCGGATTCATGGCGCCCTTCGGCGGATGGCCTAACCGAACCGGCGGTAGAGCAGCGTGATCGAGACGCGCCGGTTGCGCGGATCGTTGGCGTCCTTGGGGACATAGGGCTCGCGGTCCGCCACGCCCTCGATGCGCTCGAAGCGTATGTCGGGCACGCCGGCATTGTGCAGCCGCCGTCGCGTCGCTTCCGCACGCCCGCTCGACAGCATCCAGTTGTTCATCGCCGCCGGATTGCCATAGGGTACGCTGTCTGTGTGGCCGCGGATCGTGAGGTGGTTCGACATTGGCTTCACCATTTCGGCGATCTGGTCGATCAACGACGCAGCGCGCGGTTCGAGCGCGGTGGTGCTGAGCGCGAACATCGAGAAATCGGCGTCGTCGATCAGATCGATACGCAGCCCTTCGCGCGTCTGCGTAAAGGTCACGTTCTTGGCGATCTGGCGGAAGTCGGGGCGGCTGGTCATGGTCGCGCGCAGCGCCTTGGCCAGCTTGTTGAAGGCCGCGCGATCCTCTTCCTGGGTCTTGAGCGATCCTGACGATCCGGTGCCGACGTCGATTCCGCCGACCGCGCTCAGCGGCACGGTCAACTGGCGCGATCCGGTCTGCGCCGCCTTGTGCGGATAATTGTCGGCATCGACGAGCGATGAGCCGCCGAGCAGCCCGTTCGATCCAGCGCTGTTCTGCTTGAACTCCACAAGCGTGGGCGAAAAATAGTCGGCCAGCGCCTTGCGCTGCTTCTCGGTCGTTGCGCCCAGCAGCCACATCAGCAGGAAGAAGGCCATCATCGCCGTCACGAAGTCGGCATAGGCGACCTTCCAGGCGCCGCCATGATGGCCGTCATGCTCGTCGCTGACGATCTTCTTGACCACGATGATCTTGGGCGGCTCGTTCGACCCCGGCTTGGCCTTGGACGCCATGGCTCAGCGACCTCTCAGGCCGTCGAACACTTCGGCGAAGCTCGGCTGCTTGTCATGCTCGATGCCCGAACGCGCCGCCTCGATCACCAGCGGCTGCGGGTGGCCGTGAAGCGATGCGATGATGATCTGCTTGACCGTGTGATAGATCGCAGTGTCGGCATCCAGAACCTGCTTCAGGCGTGTGGCGAGCGGGCCGACGATGCCATAGGCCAGGAGCACGCCCAGGAAGGTGCCGACCAGCGCCGAGCCGATCATCGCGCCAAGGATCGAGGGCGGCTTGTCGATCGAGCCCATCGTCTTGACGACGCCGAGCACCGCCGCGACGATGCCCAGCGCAGGCAGGCCGTCCGACAGCGACTGGAGCGTCGTCACCGGCCCCATCACTGCGTGGTGGTGCGTCTTGATGCTGTTGTCGACGACTTCCTCGACCGCGTTGACGTCAAGCGTGCCCGACGAGACGACGACGAGGCGCAGCGTATCGCTGATCAGGTGGATCAGCGACTTGTCCTTCATCAGGCGCGGATATTCCTGAAAGATCGGGCTGTTCGCGGGATCCTCGACATGCGGTTCGAGCGCGACGGGGCCATCGGTGCGCAGCAGCTTCATCAGCCGCGAGACGAGGAAGATCGCGTCGAGGAAATCCTGCTTCTTGTAGCTGGGGCCCTTGAATACCTTGCCGATGCCGCCGCCCAGCGCCTTCAGCTCTTTCATCGAATTGCCGATGATGAGCGCGCCCACGGCCGCGCCGCCGATGATCAGCATTTCGTGCGGGATGGCTTCCATTACCGGGCCAAGCGCGCCGCCGGTGAAAACGAAGCCGCCGAATACCATGCCCAGGAGGACGACAAGGCCGATTACCGGAAACATCGGTCTGAACTACTCCCCGCTGCGGTCACGACGGGACCGGCTGGTCCCTCCAATGTTAAACGGCAGGCCCGCGGGGGACTTGCGCTATTTTCTGTGGTTAATATCCGGTAATTTCCGCCACTTGCGCGACGATGGAATCCGGCGCGGTCGATTCTAACAGCGCTTTGCTAAGAATCCGTTTGGCGCGCCGGCCCGCATCGTCAGGATGCGCCGGAAGGCGCTTCCGGTCGCGATCAACGCAGATAGTCGAACAGGGACAGCTTGCTGAGCTGCGAGAAGCTGGCCTGCGAGGCCTGCAGCACCAGCATCGTCTGCTGCAGGTTGGCGATGCTCGCCTGAAGATCGAAGCCGTCGAGCGCGGTTTTCTGTTCCTCGCTGTCCGTCTTGGCGGTGTCGAGCCGCTCGGCTTCGAGGTCGAGCCGCGCGCCCCGCGCGCCGAACGAGGATCGCGATGCCGTCACCTGCGCCAGCGACGCGTCAATGCCGTCCAGCCCGGCGTTCATCGCGTCCTTGAGAGCATTGGGGTCGCCGTTCGCGCCGGTTTCCAGCGCGCTCGTCAGATTGCCGAGGATCGTGAACATGTCGGTGGTGACGCCGTTCACGTCGATGCTCATGAACAGCTTTTCGCCGCTATCGGTGGCGTTGATGTTGCCGCTCGCGCCGATCGGGATCGGAGGGGCGTCGCCGCTGCCGGCATAGCTGATCGCGCCCGTCGCGTCGCGAACGAAGGCGTCGCCGCTCGCCGATCCCCCGAACAGCGGCGTGTCGCGGGCGTCGCGCTGGTTGACCAGCGCGAACAGATCGTCGGTGATGCTTTTCAGTTCCTGCGCGATGCCCTTGCGATCGTCGTCGTTGAGCGTGCCGTTGGCGGCGTTCAGCGCCAGCTCCTTGGCGCGCTGAAGCTGGGTCTGGATGCTTTCCAGCGCGGAGTCGGACTGGGAAACCAGCGTCTGCGCCAGCGTGATGTTCGACGCGTTCTGGGTATTTTCGGCCTGACGGCGGTTGATCGTCGCGATGCGCGCCGCAGCGACGGGATCGACCGAGGATGTCGTGATCCGCTTGTTCGCCGAAATCTGGTTCTGAAGGCTCGTCGCCTGCGACGCGAGGCCGGTCAGTTGCTTGACGCCCAGGTCATAGCTGTAATTGGTGCCGATCTTCATCGCGTGCGCCTTCAGCGTATATCGAGGATGGACTGGAAGATGTCGCGCGCCACCTGGATCACGCGGCTCGATGCCGAATAAGCCTGCTGGTAGCGCATCAGATCGACTGCCTCGCTGTCGAGATTGACGCCCGAAACGGCGTCGCGCGCCGCGGTCGTGCTGTCGACGATTGCGCTCTGCGCTTCCGAAATGCTTTGCCGCGCCGAAAGCGCGCTGGCGTTCTGCGTCGTCAGATCGGCGATCGACTGTTCATAGCCGCCACTGGTCCGCAGCCCGGCGAGCGACTGGAGATTGGCGTTGTCGCGGCTGCCCGCCTGCGTGCGGCCGACGCCGAAATTGTCGCCGTCGGCCGGGGCGCCGGTCACGATCACGGTCAGCCCGCCCAGCGCCACCGGCGATCCGGACGTATAGCTTGACGATGCGATGACCGCGCTGGTGATCGGATCCACCAGATTGATCTGCCCGCCCGAGAAACTGATGCGGTAATTGCCGGTGTCCGGCCCGCCATCGACCTTGATCGATGCGTTGCCGGTGTTGGCTGCGGGCGTCGTCACCTGCCAGCGCCCGGCCGCTGCGATGGCGTCGGGATCACTGTTGGCGACGCTAATCCCTGCCGCGCCGCCCGTGGTCGCGAACAGCGGCTGGCCGTTATTGCCATTCAGGTCGACGCCTGATGCCTGCACGGCATTGGTCTGCGTCACGAAATCGTTCGCAACCTGATCGATGCGATTGCGCGCATCGCCGACGCGCAGCGCCGCATCGGCGATTCCGGCCAGCGATCCGCTCCGCATCGTCACGGGCTGGACGCTTGCCCCGTCATTGAGCGCGAAGCTCATCACGCCCTGTTCGCTCGCCGACAGCGTGACGCCATTGGCCTTGATTCCTTCGACCAGCGCCGGGCCGTTGGGCTGGTCAAGGCGCACGGTCGCGCGCCCCTTGTCGTCATAAGAGACGTTGACCGAGGCGAGCTGGCTCATCTGGTCGAGAATCTTGTCTCGCTGATCGAGCAGTTGGGCCTCGCCATTGCTGCCCGGCGTCGCGCGCGACAGGCCCGCATTGGCGGTGGCCAGGCTCTGCGCCAGGCTGTTGAGCTGCGCGACGCTGGTCTGTGCGGTGTTCTTGAGGTCGCTCGCCACCGCTGCGAGACCATTCGCCGTGGCCTGGAAGGTCGCGGTCAGCGCCCCCGCCGCCTGAATCATCGTTTCGCGCGGCGCGCTGCTCGTCGGATCGGCGGCGACGCCCTGCGCGGCGGTGAAGAAAGCACCGATCGAACTGGAAAGCCCGCCATTGTCGAAGATGTTCTCCACCTGCTGCAGCCAGGGGATGCCTGCCTTGCTGCGCTGCAGGTCGGACGTCGCGGTGCGCACCTCGGCGGCGCGATACGCGTCGAAACTGCGGTTGACGCCCGTCGCGATGACGCCGCCATTGATCTGGGTCGAATTGATCTGGAGCGGATATTTGCCCGCGCCCGCGGTCACTTCCTGCAATGCGGCGTCGCGACGGACATAGCCCGTCGTGCTGGCGTTCGAGATATTCTCGCCGATCACGTTGAGCGCGGTCTGATACGCGCGCACGCCGCTGGCGCCGATCGAAAGCAGGTCGCTCATTCGTCACTTCCCTGTGGCGCGGTCGCCGCCGGGGTCTGGAGCGCGGGCTGGTTGCGCGCCAGAAACTCGGTCATCGCCTTGCCGATCCCTATGGGCGTATGAACGGCCATCGTTTCAGAAAGCTTAGCGTCCTGCATGTCGCGGAACTGATCGCCGGCGTCGCTGTCGAACATGCCGTCCGCCAGCTTGGCCTGACGCATCGACTTCAGCATCATGTTGATGAAGGTCGATTCGAACTTCTCGCCCGCCGCCTTCAGATTGCCCGATGTGGAAAGGCGGCTCGTGTCGCTCGCGACGCTGGGCGCGATCTGCGCCGCGCCGGGGGTGGAGACCGGCGTCGTCACAGCACCACCAGATCGGCTTTGAGCGCGCCTGCTTCCTTCAGCGCCTCCAGGATGGCAACCAGATCGGCGGGGGTCGCGCCCACGGCGTTCACCGCCTTCACGATATCGGCAAGCCTGGGACCGGGATCGAGAAGGAACATCGGCCGGCGCTCTTCCTCGACGGTGATCTGCGACGACGGTTCGAGAGCGGTCTCGCCCTTGCTGAACGGCAGCGGCTGGATGACGCGCGGCTTTTCGTCGATCTTCACTGTCAGGCGGCCGTGGCTCACCGCCGCCGGGCCGACGCGCACCGCCGAATTGATGACGACGGTGCCCGTGCGCGCATTGACGATCACGCGCGCCGGCGGCTCGGCGGGAACCACCGTCAGATTCTCGATATCGCTCATCAGCCCGGTCCGCAGGTTCGCGCCCGGCGCGGCGGTGATGCTGACCGACACGGCGTCGACCGCGCGCGCCGTGCCAGCGCCCAGCCGCTCGTTGATCGCTGCGGCGATCCGCTCGGAAGTCGTGAAGTCCGCCTTGGCGAGGTTGAAGGTCAGCGTCGGGCTGTCGGCAAAGCCGGTCAGCACCTCGCGCTCGACCGAGGCGCCGTCAGGAATGCGGCCCGATGACGGCACGTTGACGGTCAGCTTCGATCCGTCGGCGCCGTCGATGCCGAGACCGCCCACCGCGAGGCTGCCCTGCGCCATCGCATAGATCTGCCCGTCGGCGCCCTGCAGCGGGGTCATCAGCAGGCTGCCGCCGCGCAGCGACTTGGCCTTGCCGATCGCCGCCACCGTCACGTCGACGCGCTGGCCGGGCTTGGCGAAGGCCGGCAACTCGGCCGTCACCATCACCGCAGCCGCGTTCTTCAGCGTCGGGTTCACGCCTGGCGGCAGGATCAGGCCGAAGCGTTCGGCCGCGCCTTTCATCGCCTGGATCGTGAACTCCAGATTGTCGTCGCCCGTGCCGGCAAGGCCGACGACGATGCCATAGCCGACAAGCTGGTTGGCGCGGACCCCGGCGAAGGCGCCGAGATCCTTGACGCGTTCGGCATGGGCCGGTGCGGCGACCGCGATGATGGCGAGAAGGAAGGCGATGAAGCGGTTCATGGTCGTTCCTAGAAGGGGCTCAGCATCGAGAAGAAGCGCTGGAGCCAGCCCTGGCGGCTGGCGCGCTGCACGTCGCCGCGCCCGGTATAAGTGATGCGCGCATCGGCGACGCGCGTCGAAAGCACGCGATTGAAGCTGTCGACGTCGGCGGGGCGGACGATGCCGGAAATCTGGATGAACTCGTCGCCGCGGTTGAGCGTCACGGTTTTCTGCCCGCGCACCATCATATTGCCGTTGGGCAGCACCTGCGACACGGTCACGCTCACTTCGCCCTGCAGCTTGTTCGACTGCTCGGCGGTGCCCTTGCCGTTGAAGCCCTGATCGCCCGATGCCTGCAGCGCGCCATCGGGCACGAAGGACAGCGGGCCGACCTTGGGCGGGGTCAGGCCGATATTGCCCGACCGCGCGGTGGTCGATCCGGCGACCTTCTGCGCCACCGTCTGCTCGACGAGCAAAATGGTGATGTTGTCGCCCACCCGACGCGCGCGATTGCCTTCGTAAAGCGCTGAATAGCCGGTGGACGCCTGGAAAATAGCGCCGTTGGCGGGTTGCGGCGCGGTCACCGGCGGCGGCGCCGTCGGCGCATATTCGACTTCGGCCTGCGCGCGTTTTTTCCCCGCGACGGCCGGTGCGCCGGCGGCGAGGATTGCGGCGATCGCGATCGAGGCGGCGGCGCGCTTAGATGTTCTGGTTGACATATTGCAGCATCTGGTCAGTTGCGGAGATCATCTTGGAATTGACTTCGTAGGCGCGCTGGGTCTCGATCATGTCGACCAGTTCCTCGACGACGTTGACGTTCGACCCCTCGAGCATGCCTTCGCGGATGCGGCCGCGGCCGTCCTGCCCGGCGACGCCGAGATTGACCGCGCCGCTGCCCGTGGTTTCCAGCAGATAGTTGTCGCCCACCGGCTGGAGGCCGGCCGGATTGGCGAAGCTCGCAACCTGGATCTGGCCCAGTTCGGTCGGCAGCGTCTGCCCCGGGGGGATCGCCGACACGGTGCCGTCTGTGCCGATGGTGATCGAGGTCGACCCCTCGGGAATCGTGATCCCCGGCATCACCTGATAGCCTTCGGCGGTGACCAGCAGCCCTTCAGGCGAGCGCCCGAAATTGCCGGCGCGCGTATAGCCGATCTGGCTGTTGGGCATCTGGACCTGAAAATAGCCGTCGCCGTCGAGCGCGAGGTCGAGCGAATTGCCCGTCGTCTGCAGCGAACCCTGCGTATCGATGCGCGCCGTGCCCGCCAGGCGGACGCCGGTGCCGAGGTTGAGGCCGACCGCATATTTGGTTTCGGCGGTCGAAGGCGCGCCGCTCTGCGTCACGCTCTGATAGGCAAGCGTCTCGAAATTGGCGCGGTCGCGCTTGAAGCCCGTGGTGTTCACGTTGGCGAGGTTGTTCGAGATCACGCGCATCCGCTCATTCTGGGCGTCGAGGCCCGTGCGGGCGATGTGCATCGCGGCGATAGTCATGGCTTTATCCTTCCTCAGCCCGGCATGCGCATCAGGGATGCGCCGCCTTCGTCCATGTCCTTGGTGGTGGAGAGCAGCTTGGCCTGAACCTCGTAGCTGCGCTGGTTCTCGATCATCGCGACCAGCGACTCCATCATGTTGACGTTCGATCCTTCGAGCGAACGGCTGGTCACCGTCGCGTCGAGATTGTCGGGCAATGCGCCGCCGCCCTTGACGCGCAGCAGATTGTCCATGCCCTTCAGCGTGGTGCTGCCCTTGGTGCTGACCAGCTTGAGCTTGTCGAGCGTCTGGGGCTTGTCGGGGTCGCCGCCCTTGGGGACGACCAGCACCGATCCGTCGGACGCGATCGTCACCTTGTCGGCGGGCGGAATGGTGATCGGGCCGCTCTGGCCCAGCACCGCATAGCCGTCGCCGGTCTGGAGCAGGCCCGACGGCGCGATCGAAAGATCGCCGCGCCGCGTATAGGCTTCCTCGCCGTCCGCCGCCTGCACGCCCAGCCAGGCGTCGCCGTTCATCGCGACGTCCAGGTCGCGGCCGGTGTGAGTGATGGCGCCGGCCTGCCGGTCGGCGTCGATCACTTCCTCCGATGTCGGCGCGCGCGTCTGAAAGGTCTGGCCGACCAGCGCAAGCCGCTCGAAATCGACCTTGTCGGCCTTGAAGCCGGTGGTCGACACGTTGGCCATGTTGTTCGCGATCGCGGCCTGCGCGGCCATTGTGCCGCGCAGTCCCGAATAGGCGGTATAGACCAGTCTATCCATCGTGCCGCTCCCGCTTGCCCGTCAGCTTAGCTGCGGATGTTGATGATGGTCTGGGTCAGCGTGTTGGCGGTATCGATCGCCTTCGCATTCGCCTGGAAATTGCGCTGCGCCGCGATCAGGCCCACCAGTTCCTCGGTCACGTCGACGTTGGAGCGCTCGATCGCGCCCGACATCAGGTTGCCGAAGCCGCCGGCCGAAGGCTCGCCGAGGATCGGGTCGCCAGAAATGCCGCTCGCCGCCCAATAACTGTTGCCGAGCTGGCGAAGGCCTTCGTTATTGTTGAACTGCGCCAGCGCGATCTTGCCCAGCGCCTGCGTCTCGCCGTTGGAGAAGCTGGCGCGGATGATGCCCGCCGAATCGATCGTCACGCCCTCGAACTGGCCGATCGGCTCGCCATTCTGCGTCTGGCCGTTGAGCGAATAGGCTGCGGGATTCTGCGTCGTGCCGATCGAAAAATCGACGGTGACCGACTGGTTGGCGGCGCCTGCGGGGGTGAAGTCGCTGAACTGGATCGGGCCGGTCGGGCTGGTCAGCACGCCGTTGGTGTCGAAGGTCAGCGTCGTCGCCTGCGGCGGGGTCGGGTTGGCAGCGTCCGACGAAAGCTGCTGGTCGCCCACAAAGGTATAGACGGTCCAGTCGCTCGTCGGGTTCGCCGTGGTCGGGTTGGTGTCGCGCACATAATAGTTGGTGAGCGTGATGGGGTTGCCGACCGAGTCGTACATCGTCGTCGCGGTCGAATAATTGTAGGTCGCCGAGTCGTAGCGATTGAAGGTGTAGGGGTTGGTTGCGGTATAGACCGGGTTGGCCGACGGGATCGTGCCGTTGGCCGACAGGTTGATCGAGATGCCGACCGCGCTCGTCGCCTGCGGCAGGCCGCTGGTCAGCGGGATGCGCACGCTCTGCAGCGAATTGATGCCGGTCGCCACGACGTTGCCGCTGCCGTCGACCGGATAGGCCTGGAGCGCCGCGCCCTGATCGTCGACGATATAGCGATCGGACGAGACGTTGAAGCCGCCGTTGCGCGTGAAATTGATCTGCGCGGTGTTGGCGTTCGGCTTGACGAGGAAGAAGCCTTCGCCCGCGATCGCAAGGTCGAGCGAGGATTGCGACTGCTCCAGTCCGCCCTGGGTGAACTCCTGCTTGATCGATTTCACGAAGGTGCCCGAACCGATCATCTGCGTCGGGCTCTTGGTCGCCGACGAGGCGATGACGTCGCCGAACTGCACGCTGCTGCGCTTGAAGCCGTTGGTGCCGACGTTCGCCAGATTGTGCGAGATCGTCGAAAGCTCGGTCTGGGCGCCCTGGAGGCCCGAAAGGGAAGTGTAGAAGGACATCGCTTTACTCCTGCTTTGACTGGATCAGCCGACCTGGCGGACGGCGCTGAGGGGTTGAGCGCCGAGGCCGGCGACGTTGAGCGTGGGGTCAGTCCCGTCGGACGAGACGTTGACCGAGGTGACGGGCGCCCAGACGAGCACGGGCACGGCCACGCCATTGCCTTCGCTCACCGCGCGCGCGGTGATCTTGTAGGGGCCGGCGGGCGCCTCCGCGCCGCTGTCGGTCTTGCCGTCCCACGAGAAATCGACCTGGCCCGCCTTCTGCGAGCCAAGCTGCAGCGTGCGCAGCGCATTGCCCGCCTGGTCGCTGATCGTGACCTCGACGGCGCTCGCCGAACTGCCCAGATCGACCGAGGCGTCGAGCCCGCCGCTGGTGTTGGGGAAGGCGGTGTCGCCTTTGATCAGCACGGTCTTGCCGACATAGTTCAGCGCCTGCGACGCCGCCTGATCGCCGAACCGCGTCGCAAGCGACTTGAGCGAGCTGTTCATTTCCGAGATGCCGGCGTTGGTCGAGAAGGTCGCCATCTGCGCGACCATGTCCTCGTTCTTCACCGGATCGAACGGATCCTGGTTGTTGAGCTGCGCAGTGAGCAGGGCGAGGAAGTCGCTCTGGCCAAGCTGCTGCGAGGCGGGGGAGCTGACGGTCGGCGTGTTGGACGTGCTCGTCCGGGTCACGCCCTGCGCGGCGAGCGCGGCGTCGAACGCTGCGCTGCTGCTGCTCGTATCGACCGTGCTCATCGGCCGAGCTTCAGCGTATCGAGGATCAGCGACTTGGCGGTCTGCATCACTTCGACATTGTTCTGATAGTGACGTGCCGTTTCGAGCATGTCGACAAACTCCCTCGTTTCATCGACGGCGGCGTCGAACACGTCGCCGTCTGCATTGGCCATGGGGTTATTGGGGTCGTGGCGCTTGGTCGGCGCCGAACCGGCGGTGACGACGCCGGCGACGTCGACGGTCGACATGCCGCTCGCCTTGTCGAAACTGGTGCGGAACACCGGCTTCATCGTGCGATAGGCGTCGGTCTCGCTGCTCGATACGCTGCCGGCATTGGCAAGATTCGAGGCTGTGGTGTTCAGTCGGGTGAGCTGCGCCGACATGGCGCGCCCGGCGACGTCGAAGATCGAAAGCGGCTGGGCCATGCTTATTCACCCCTCAGCGCGCGGGTGATCGTGCTGATCCGCCCGTTCAGGAAGGAAAGCGTCGTCTGGTAGGCGACGGCGTTTTCGGCGAAGGCCGTCTGCTCGGTGTTGAGCTCGACGGTGTTGCCATCCATCGAAGGCTGGGTCGGCACGCGAAACTTGGTCGCGCCGCTGATCGCGCCGCCGATCGTGTTGCCGGGCTGCTCGGCGCTGTTCAGCGCCTGCGCGAAGTCGATATCCTTCGCCTTGTATCCGGGCGTCGCCGCGTTCGCGATGTTGGACGCAAGCAGGCCCAGCCGCTGCGAACGCAACGCCAGCGCCTTCCCGCTCACTCCAAACAGATCGTCTCCGAAAGCCATGGCCTTCACGTCCTCGCATTAATTCAGCCGGCTCTTAGCAACCGCCGTGCCAATTGCGGGAAAAGCCGCGCCAATGCCCGGTCGGGCGGCGCAGGCGGCAAAGGGCGGCAAGATTTTGCCGGTGGGCGGCAATTCGCGGCAAAGCTTCTATGGGCGATGCGCCGCCAGTCATGGGGCGGCGGGCGCGACGAAGCCGCCTTGCGCTGATAACGGCGCCATTTGGCCCGGCCCTTGCAATACGGGGGCGATGCCTAATGCGAAACTCATCATCCAGTTCATCGATCCGCTGGCGATCGCCATCGTCCTTGGCGGGACGTTCGTCGCAACTGCGCTGCGCGGGCCGCTGTCCGATACCGGCGCGGCCTTCGCGGCGCTGCGCCGCCTGACGGGCACGCCGTTTGACGCGCAGGATGCGCGCGCGCGGATCGTGAAGGCCGAACGGATCGCCAAGGGCAATCTCGTCGCGGTCGACGCCGCTATCCTCGCCGATCCCGATATCGCCGCCGCTGTGGAGGCGATCGGGGACGGCGCCAGCGCCGAGGCGGTCGATGCGCTGCTGGCCGCGCGCGCGGCGCAGCGGGCCGAACGTCACGCCGTCGTGCATGATTTCTGGCAGGCTGCGTCCGAAGCCGCGCCCGCCATGGGGATGATCGGCACGCTGCTGGGCCTCGTTCGCATGTTTCGCGGGATGGAGGATCCCGCAACGATCGGCGGCGCGATGGCCGTCGCGCTGCTCGCCACCCTTTATGGCGCCTTGTTCGCCAATCTGGTTTTCGCGCCGATCGCCGCGCGCCTGCGCCGCCAGTCGCGGCGTGAGGAGATTGCGCGCCGCCGCCTGCGCGCGCCGCTGATGGCGCTGGCCCGCCGCTATGCCGCGCCGCCGCGTCGCCGGGAAAGCGCATGACGCCCGCCCGTCCCTCGCGCCCGCTCTGGCTGATTACGCTCGCGGATCTGTCGCTGCTGCTCGTCGCCTTCTTCGTCTTTGTCCAGGCGACGCAGCGTCAGGATGTGCAGACGCGCTCCGCGCTCGCCGCCGGCATCCGTCAGGCGTTCGGCGGCGCGACGGCTGAACGCTCCAAGTCGGAAATCCCGCTCGAAGCGAATATCGTCAGCGGTTTTGCGCCGGGCTCGGCTGCGCCCGGCTCGCTGCGCTTCGTCAGCGACTGGGCGGCGGACGCCACGCGCGACGCGCGCACTTATCTTGAAGTCACCGGCTATGCCGATGGCAGCCCCGCCGATCGGCTCGACGGCTCGGCGCTGGCGCTGGCCTCGGCGCGCGCCGCCGCCGTCGCCTCGGTGCTCGAACGACAGGCTGGCCCCGGCCGGGTCAGGATTTCGGCCGTGATTGCGCCTCCCCCCGCCGCTGGTCGCCCCGAGGGGCGCCGCGTCATCGTCACCATCGGCTTCGGCCACTGAACAGCGAACGGAAACCAGTGATGATCCGCTTCCTTCTTCTCGCCAGCCTCGCCGCACCGGCCATGGCTGCGACCGATCTTTCCGCGCTCGACCGTATGGCTGCGCGATTCGCCGGCGCGCCGATGGGCGCGGAGGGCGGCCCGGTCGCGCCCATCGACAAGCGGATGCGCCTGCAGGATTGCGCGTCGCAGCCGTTGATCGGCTGGCGCAGCGAGCGGCGCGACGCGATCGTGATCAGTTGCCCCGATGCGGCCGGCTGGCGCGTTTTCGTCCCCGTCAAGGCGGCGCCTCTTCCTGTCGCGGCCGCCCCTGTAAAGCAGGATCCGGTCATCCGGCGCGGCGATCCCGTCACCGTTTCGGCCGAAAATAATGGCTTTTCCGTCACCAGCGATGGCGTGGCCCTGGGGGATGCGGTCGCCGGCGCGCGCATCGCGATCAAGGTAGATGGCGCGAAAAATCCGGTACTTGCGGTCGCAACCGCGCCCGGGCAGGCGACGCTGCCGGGCTGGTAGAGCAAAAAAGCTAAACATTTCCTGCAACCGGCCGTTTGACTGTCAGACCCATGCTTTGACAGGAAAGGAGGCGGGGCAATGATCGATCCGATCGGCATCAAGACCGGCGCCGTTTCCAGCCGGACCGCGAGCGTCACCGACAAGGTCGGCGCCGCTGCGCCCGTCCAGCGCGTCGAAAGCGACGGGGCGGCGCGTATCGCCGAATCCGAGGTCCGCGCCGCCGCGCGCGACATGGCGGCGTCGCCGCCGGTCGATCGCGAGCGCGTCCAGCAGATCAAGCGCGCGATCCAGCAGGGTCGCTTCCCGATCGTTCCCGCCAGGATCGCCGACCGGCTGATCGCGGCGCAGCTCGATTGGGCCACGCCGAAGGATGGAGCCGAATGAACAGGATTGACGCGCTGAGGCAGGTGGTTGAATCGCTCCATGCCGAGATTGCGGCGCTGAAGCGTTTCGACGTCGCGGCGCTCGCTGAGGCGACCGACGCCAAGCAGAGCGGCCTCGGCCTGATCGCCGGTCCGTGGGATGCGGCCGATGTCGACGACGAAGTCCGCGCGCTCGCGCAGGAAGCGCAGACGCTCAACGAAACCGCGCGCATCTACGTCAATCTGATGAGCGCCAACGTCCGCAGCCGGCTCGAAACGCTTACTGGCCTGTCGGCTGCCGTTTACTCGCCGCGCCACGCGGCCTGATTTTCGGTCCGGGCGCGTCGCCCGGTTCATTCGCCGCACGCGATCGCGTTAACCAAAACTGGCACGGCTCTTGCTGATCAAGCCCCGAACAGGGTTTGATCACGGGATAGTGCATTTATGGCGATCGGCAGTCTGACGTCGGCGGGGGCGACCGGAAAGGTCCAGTCCGACATCGCACGGGCAAGCGCCACGACCGGCGTCGATTTCTCCTATCTGCTGGGTCAGGCGCAGGTCGAATCGAGCCTGCGGCCCAATGCGCGCGCCGCGACCAGCAGCGCCTCCGGCCTCTATCAGTTCGTCGACCAGAGCTGGCTCGCCGTGGTGAAGCAGCATGGCGGGGAACATGGCCTCGGCTGGGCATCCGCCGCGATCAGCCAGGGATCGAACGGCCGCTATTATGTCGCTGACGGCGCCACGCGCGCCGCGATCCTCGATCTGCGCAACGACAGCGCCACGGCCTCGTTGATGGCGGCCGAGCATGCCGCGGACAACAAGCAGTCTCTGGAAAGCGCGCTTGGCCGCAGCGTCGGCGGCGCCGATCTCTACATGGCGCATTTCCTTGGCGCTGCCGGCGCCAGGAAGTTCCTCGGCGCGATGGCCAGCGATCCCGATCGCTCGGCGGCATCGCTCTTCCCTGCCGCCGCTGCATCGAACCGCTCGATCTTCTATGCGTCCGACGGCTCGGCGCGCTCGCTGGGCGACATTTATCAGCGCTTCGCCGCCAAGATCGAGAAAGGCGCGCAGATTGCCGCCGGCGGCAAGGATTTGCCGGATGCGGCAAGCCCCGGCAACGGCGCGTTGCCAGTCAATCTCGCCGCGCTTGGCGGGGCGGCCGCCGGGGATGCCGGCGATGAGGATGGCGGCTCGACGCTCGATCGCCTCCTCGCCGCCTCGCAAGGCGATCAGGCCTCGCTGCTCCGGCCGACGCCCGAGACGGCGAAGCTCGCCTATCTGATGCTCGCGTCGCTGGGGGGCTGATCCGATGGCGACGCTCTCCCCTGCGCTCGAACGCTTTGCTTCGCTGCCGCGCCTCGCGGCGCTCCCCGCCGGCATCCTGCTGCTCGTCGCGCTCATGGTCGTGCCGATCCCGGCCGGCATGCTCGACATTTTCTTCATCGCGAACATCATGATCTCGCTCGCGGTGCTGATGGTCGCGCTCAATGCGGAAAAGCCGCTCGATTTCTCCAGCTTCCCGACGGTGCTGCTGCTCGCGACTCTCTTCCGCCTCGCGCTCAACGTGGCTTCGACGCGCGTCGTGCTCGTCCACGGGCATGAGGGCAAGGCGGCGGCCGGCCATGTGATCGAGGCGTTCGGCACATTCATCATCGGCGGCGACTATGTCGTCGGCCTGCTGGTGTTCTCGATCCTGGTCATCATCAACATGGTGGTAGTCACCAAGGGCGCGGGCCGCGTCTCCGAGGTCTCGGCGCGCTTCACCCTCGATGCCTTGCCCGGCAAGCAGATGGCGATCGACGCCGATCTGAACGCCGGCCTCATCACCCCCGATCAGGCCAAGGCGCGCCGCGTCGAGGTGGCGACCGAAGCCGACTTCTACGGCTCGATGGACGGTTCGTCGAAGTTCGTGAAGGGCGATGCGGTTGCGGCGCTGCTCATCCTCGGCATCAACGTCGTCGGCGGCCTGATCCTCGGCATGGTCAGCCATGGCATGGGCGTGGGCGAAGCCGCCAAGGCCTATGTCATGCTTGCGGTCGGCGACGCGCTCGTCGCTCAGGTGCCGGGGCTTCTGCTCTCGATCGCCGCCGCCGCGATCGTCACCCGCGTTTCGTCCAGCCATGATCTGACCGGCCAGATCGGTTCGCAATTCTCCAGCCCGCGTACCTGGGTGCCGGTCGCCGCGATCCTCACCGTGCTCGGCCTGCTGCCTGGCATGCCGCATCTCATCATGCTGCCCGCCGCCGGCGCTGCCGGCTTCGCCGCCTGGCGCCTCGCAAAGCGCGCCGCGCGCCCCGCGCCGCCCGCGCCCGCCAACGACGATGCCCCCCCCGCCGATCCCAGCCAGATCGACTGGAGCGAGGTGAGCGACTATATCCAGGTCAATCTCGAAATCGGCTACGGCCTCGTGCCGCTCGTCGACGAACGCATCGGCGCGCCGCTGATGACGCGCATCACCGGGGTCCGCCGACAGTTGTCCAAGGAATTGGGCTTCGTCGTCCCGCAGGTCCGTGTGCGCGACAATATCGGCCTTGCGCCTTATAACTACCGCATCGTCATCGGCGGCGTGATCCTGGGCGAGGATATGGTCTCGCCCGACGAGATGCTGGCGCTCGATACCGGTCAGGCGGTCGGCAGCCTCAACGGCAAGCCCGCCAAGGATCCGACCTTCGGGCTTGATGCGGTGTGGATCGCCAATGGCGACGCCGACGCAGCGACGGCCGCCGGCTATATGGTCGTCGATTCGGGCACGGTCATCGCGACGCACCTTAATCACGTCCTCGGCCAGCACGCATCCGAGCTGCTTGGTCCCGACGAGGTGCAGAGCCTCCTCGACGGGCTCAAGGAACGCGCCGCCGCGCTCGTCGCCGCGCTGTCGCCCGCGCCGCTGTCGATCACCGCGCTCACTCAGGTGCTGCGTTCGCTCCTGGCCGAAAATATCGCGCTCAAGGAGTTCCGCCGCATCGCCGCCGCGATCGCCGTCGCCGCCCAGCGCAGCAACGATCCCGACGAGATCGTCGAGATGATCCGGCCCGAACTTGGCGCGCTCATCATCCAGCGCATCGCCGGCCCGCGTGAACCGCTGCGCGTGATGACGCTCGAAGGTGGGCTGGAGGCGATTCTTGGTCAGACGATCCGCTCGGACCCGAGCAATCGCCACGCGATCGAGCCCGATCTCGGTCGCCGCATCATCGATGCGCTCCAGCATGCCGCCCACCCGCTGATCGCGCAGGGCAAGCCCTTCGCGCTCGTCGTTCAGCCGATGATCCGCCCCGCCATGCGCAAGCTGGTCAGGACGGTGCTGCCCGACACGCCGGTGATGGCCTTCACCGAAGTCCCCGACGACAAGGCGGTCGAAGTCGTCGCCGTCGTCGGCGCCCCTGAACAGATCGCCGCATAGAGAATAGCCGATGAACGCACCTTTCTCCGCGCCGCAACTCTATACCCGCTCGGGGCCTGCCCCTGCTGTGGCGCACGAACAGTTGATCCGCGATCATATGCCGCTCGTCCGGCGCATCGCCTGGCACGTCCATGGCAGCGTCTCGAGCGCGGTCGAGGTCGAGGATCTCGTCCAGATCGGCCTCGTCGCGCTTGTCGAGGCGGCGGCCAGCTTCGAGGATCGCGGGCAGGTGACCTTCGCCCAATATCTCGCCACGCGGCTGCGCGGCGCGATGATCGACGAACTGCGTCGTCAGGCGACGCTCACGCGCGGCGCGATGCGCCGGCGGCGGATGCTCGCCGATGCCGAATCGGAACTCCACACCCGGCTCGGCCGCGCGCCGACCGAGGAGGAAACGGCGGCGAAGCTCGGCGTCACCCCCGAACGCCTCCGTCTCGACTACAGCAACGCCCAGCCGGTTCGCTTCGAGCCGATCGACGGCGTCTATAGCGACGACAACCCCTGGTTCATGAGCGAGGAGCCCAATCCCTTCGAGCTGCTGGAGCAGGAGGATCTCCGACAGACGCTGATCGCGGCGATCGGCTCGCTCGCCGAGCGTGAGGCGCAGGTGATCCAGCTCTATTATGTCGAGGAACTGAATCTCGAGGAGATTGGCGAAGTCCTCGGCGTTGGCGCCGCGCGCGTCTGCCAGATCAAGAAGGCCGCGCACGACAAGCTGCGCAAGGCGCTCAAGGCGCGCATCGACTGATAGAGGCCGAAGCCTTCCTGCCGCCGGTGGGAAGGCGGGATTAGCCGCCACCGATTGGCGATTCGGCGCATCCCGCGCCAGTTCGGGAAGCGAGAGGGGGGAGCGGCCTGCAGTCGCAAGGCCGTGTCCCGCTCGCGGCTATAATTGCCCACCATCCGCCGTCCGCCGTCAGCAGGCGGCCCTTCTGCAGGGCGAGACGAATCGGCCTGGCGTCCGTCGGCCCGCATCTCATTCAGACAGACAGAAACCCCGGCGCGGTGGGGCGCGCCGGGGTTCAGTTTTACGCAAAGCTACTCGTACTTTATCTTTTCGCCGCTTAGCGGAGCAGCGTCAGCACGTTCGACTGGCTCTGGTTCGCCTGGGCGAGCATCGCGGTCGAAGCCTGCGACAGGATCTGCGCCTTCGCGAGGTTGGTCGTCTCGGCCGAGAAATCGGCGTCCTCGATGCGGCTGCGCGCGTCCGACAGGTTGTTGACGTTGTTGGTCAGGTTGTTGACGACCGAGCTCAGGCGGCTCTGGCCGGCGCCCAGGCTGGCGCGGGTGGTGTTCACCGCCTGCAGCGCGTCCTTGACGTCGTCCATCGCGCTGTTCGCACCGGCAACGGTGCTGATGTCCGCGCCGCTGGCGGCCGACACGTCAAGGCCGGTGATCGTCAGCGTCACGGTGTCGCCGTTCTCCGAACCGGTCTGGATGTCGATCGTGGTGTCGGCGGTGCCGAACAGCGTCACGCCGTTGAACTTGCTGTTGCTGAGGATGTCGTCGATCTGCGCGCCCAGCTCGGTGACTTCGGTCTGCAGGTTGGTGCGATCGGCGTCGCTGTAGGTGCCCGATGCCGACTGGACGGCCAGCTCGCGAACGCGCTGCAGCATGTTGCTGACTTCGTTCAGCGAACCTTCGGCGGTCTGCGCCATCGAGATGCCGTCATTGGCGTTGCGGATCGCCTGGTTCATGCCCTTGATCTGCGAGGTCATCGAGGTCGCGATCGCGAGGCCGGCGGCGTCGTCCTTCGCGCTGTTGATGCGCTTGCCGGTCGACAGGCGCTCCATCGCCGTGTTGAGCGCGTCGGTCGCCATGCGCGAACCGTTCTGGGCGCGCAGGGCGGCGGTGTTGGTCGAAATAACGGTCATGTCCTGAACTCCGTTCTTGGTTCCCGGCTGCGCTCCTCCCCTCCGATTCGGACGGAGCGAAGCGGGAGCCGCCGAAGCACTGAACGGCCGTCGGCGACCGGGCTTAAACGGAAAATGTGAAATGGTTTCGCCGCCCTCGCGTGACGCGCGCGATCCTTATTAATCAATTATCGCGCTGTTTAACCACTGGTTTACCAGTTAACCGCGATAAGCCTCCCAACGGGCAACCGCCCGGAACTGTGGGGGTTCAACGATGCGGTCCATCCTGCCGAGCGCCGAAAGCGCCCGGGTCAATCCTGTCCTGATTTCGTGGATGCGCGGACTCGGATTCGATGTCCGTCCTTACGCCGGGGAACGCCCCCGCCCGACCGATGCTTTCATCGTGATGGAGGAGGAAGGCCTGCCGGCGCCGCGCAACACGCTGGTGCTCGGTCGCGGCCAGGATCGCGAAGTCCGCCTGGCCCGCGAAGGCGCGCCCGCCCGCCTCTCCTATGGTCGCGACGACATGATTTTCGGCCACGCCTTCGCGGCGGCGCTGCTGCGCGGCGAGGAGGCCCCGGCCGCCGCCGATCCGCAGAGTCTCGCGCTCTATGCGCTGGCCGAGCGCGTCGCCGCCAGCGACATCACCGTCCTCGTCAACGGGCCGACCGGCACCGGCAAGGAAGTGCTGGCGCGCTACATCCACAATCGCTCGGATCGCCGCGACGGCCCCTTCGTCGCGATCAACTGCGCCGCGCTTCCCGAAACCATGCTCGAAGCGCTGCTGTTCGGCCATACCAAGGGCGCTTTCACCGGCGCTGCCGGGGCTTCCGAGGGCTTTTTCCGCGCGGCCAATGGCGGCACGCTGCTGCTCGACGAAATCGCCGAACTGCCGCTTCCGCTCCAGGCCAAGCTCCTCCGTGCGCTGCAGGAGCGTGAAGTCGTGCCGCTCGGCGCCACCGCGCCCGAGCCGATCGACGTCCGCGTCATCGCCTGCGCCAACCGCGATCTGGGCCGCGAAGTCGGCGCGGGGCGGTTTCGCGCCGACCTTTACTACCGGCTGAGCGTCTTTCCGCTCACCACGATCGCGCTTGCCGACCGTCGGCAGGATGTCGCCGCGCTCGCCGCGACGATGATCCTGCGTCACGCCGCCGGTCGCTCGGTCATTCCTTGGCCCAGCCTCGCCGCGCTTGATGCGCTGCTCGCGCATGACTGGCCGGGCAATGTCCGCGAGCTGGAAAATGTCATCCAGCGCGCGTTGCTCCTCGCCCCGGGCGACCGGATCGAGGTCGAGCATATCATCTTCGACCGCGCGGGCGCGATGGCTTTCGCGCCTGCCGCGCCCGTGGTCGAGGCGCAGGAGGATCCGACGCTCGGCAATATCGTCAAGCTCAGCGAATATCAGGCGATCCGCGACACGCTCGCGCTGTGCGGCGGCAGCCGCGCCGAAACCGCCAGACGCCTCGGCATTTCCGAACGCACGCTGCGCTACCGCCTTGCGCGCATTCGCAGCGAGGGCGGCAGCGTCGCCGCGCCTAGCCGGAGTGCATGGGCATGAACGTCAGCGGAGCCATGGGCGCGGACAGGGTGCTTGCCCTGCGCGCGCAGATCCTCGAGCGGAACGAGGCGCTCAAGAACGCCGGTTCGGCCTCGTCGGCCGCGCCGGCGAAGGCAGGCGCCAGCGGCGGTTTCGGCGACACGCTCGAAGCCGCGCTCAAATCCGTCAACCAGCAGCAGGACGCCGCGCGCGCGGCCAGCGACGCCTATGAACGCGGCGAAACCGTCGACGTCGCAAAGGTGATGCTCGCGCGCCAGCAGGCCTCGATCAGCTTCGAGGCGACGCTGCAGGTCCGGAACAAACTTCTGTCCGCCTACAAGGACATTATGAGCATGCCGGTGTAATCGATGGCGACCAACGCACTCACGCCCGCAGGCGAGGTCCTGCCCCCCGCCGCCCAGCCGCAGCCTGCCCCGGCCGCAGCGGGCGCGCGCGATCTGCTTGGCATGGCGAAGGATTTCCTCGCCCGTCCGATCGTCCGCAAGAGCCTGCCGGCGCTTGCGGCCGTCGCCGTCGCCGCCCTTGCTGCGCTCGCCTGGATGATGCTCGCCACCCCGCCGCAGAAGATCCTCTTCTCCGGCCTGTCGGACGCCGACAAGGCTTCGGTCTCCGAGGCGCTGACCCAGAGCAACATCAAGAGCCATATCGACAATTCGACGGGCACGCTGACCGTGGCCGAGGACGATTTCTACAAGGCGCGCATGCTGCTCGCCTCGCAGAATCTGCCCAAGACGGCGCCCGGCGGCTATGCGATCCTCGATCAGCTTCCGATGGGCGTCAGCCGCGCGGTCGAGGGCGAACGCCTTCGCCAGGCGCGCGAGACCGAACTCGCCAAGTCGATAGAGGAGATTGATTCGGTCGCCGACGCGCGCGTTCACCTCGCCATGCCCGAATCGAGCGTTTTCGTGCGCGACAATGCGTCGCCTTCGGCCTCGGTCATCGTCCGCCTCGCCGCCGGGCGCTCGCTCGGCGAATCGCAGGTTCGCTCGATCGTCAATCTCGTCGCCTCGTCGGTGCCCGGAATGAAGCCGGAGGCGGTGACCATCGTCGACGGCGCGGGCCAGTTGCTCAGCAAGCCGGGCGCCGGCGGCGTCACCGCCGACGGCGACCAGCGCATCGATTTTCAGCGCCGGGTCGAGGATAAATATCGCACCCAGTTGATCCAGTTGCTGACTCCGCTGGTCGGCGCAGGCAATTTCAGCACCGAGGTTCAGGCCGACGTCAATCTCGACGAAAGTCAGGCGACGCGCGAAAGCTATGACAAGGACGGTTCGCTCCGCGCCGAACAGGGGAGCTGGACCGCCGATCGCGCCGAAGCGACGCCGCAGGGCATCCCCGGCGCGCTGTCGAACACGCCTCCCCCCGCCACGCAGGTCAAGGCCGGCGCCGCCGCGCCGCAGCCGCCCCAGGCGGGGACTCCCGGCGCGCCCGGCGCCCCTGGCGCTGCGGCTGGCGTCCCTGCGGCCAACGGCACGCCGGCCGCTGCCGCCGCCACGGCCGCGAATGGCGGCAAGATGCCCGACAATCTCAAGCAGTCGGATCAATATGCCCGTTCCTATGAGGTTGGTCGCGAAGTCTCTGTCACCCGCGCCGCGCCTGGCTCGATCAGGCGGCTGTCGGTCGCGGTCGTCCTGCGCGACGCCGAAGGCGCCAAGCCGCGCACTCCCCAGGAAATCCAGCAGATCAACAACCTCGTCCGCGCCGCCGTCGGCTTCGATCCGGCGCGCAACGATCAGGTTACGGTAATCAGTCGCCAGTTCGCCGCCGATCCGCTCGGCGCAAAGGCGGCCTGGTACGACGCCGGCTGGTTCCCCGTGCTGGCGCGCAATCTGACGGCGCTCGCCATTGCGCTGCTCGTCCTCTTCGTGGGCGTCCGCCCGCTGATGAAGGGGCTTTCCAGGAAGAAGGAGGCCGCCGCCAAGGGGGGAGACGGCCAGCCCGTAGCGACCGTCGAGGGCGGCGAGATCGAGGGCGTGCGGCCGATGTCCGGCGCGTCCGAAGTCGCCGGCGGCGCGCCCGACGCCTATCAGCCGGTCAGCATCGAGATGCTCGACAGTGCGCGCAGCTATGACGACAAGGTCCGGCTGGTCCGCGACTTCACCCGCGACAATCCGGCGCGCGCCGCGCTCGCCGTCCGCGACATGATCCGCTCCGACGAGAAGGCCGGCGCATGACCCTTGGGATTTCCGGCCGCAATCTCAGCGGCGTCGAGCGCGCCGCCGTGCTGATGATGCTGGTGGGCGAGGAGGAAGCTGCGGCCATTCTCCGCAAGCTGGAACCCGATGAGGTCCGCCAGCTCGGCAAGGCGATGTTCGCCGTCGCCGATGTGGGCGAGCCGCAGGTCGCCGCCGTGCTCGACGATTTCGTCGGCAAGGCGCGCGAGCGCACCGCGATCGGCTTCAATCCGCGTCCGCAGATCGAACGCACGATGACGATCGCCCTCGGTCCCGACAAGGCGGACAGCGTTCTTGCGCGCATCACCCCGCCCGAGGATGTCCGCTCGATCGACCTGCTCGACTGGCTCGATGCGCCGGAGATCGCGCGCATGATCGAACATGAGCATCCCCAGCTCGCGGCCGTGCTGATCGCCAATCTCGATCCCGCCGTCGCCGCCGAAGTGCTGCAATTGATGCCCGAGGCCGTTCAGCCCGAGATCGTCCACCGCGTCGCGACGCTCGGCCCGGTCACGCAGGAAGCGTTGCAGATGCTGCGCGACATGCTCGCCGCGCGCATGGGTAAGTCGCATTCGCCGACCCCGGTGCCGCTGGGCGGCGCGCGCGAGGCGGCGGCGATCATGAACAACGCCCGCCGCGCGACCGAGCAGAAGGTCATGCCCAAGGTCGCCAAGATCGATCGCGAGACCGCGCGCAAGATCGAGGAGGAGATGTTCGTTTTCGAGCATCTTCTGGCGCTCGACGACAAGAATATGGGCGCGCTCCTTCGCGGGGTGGAGGCCGATGTCCTCACCGTCGCCCTCAAGGGCGTGGACGAGGCGGCGCGCAACCGCTTCCTCGGCTGCATGTCGGCGCGCGCCGCCGACGGCATCCGCGACGAGATGGAAGCGCGCGGCCCGATGCGCCTCAGCGAAGTGCTCGAAGCGCAAAAGACGATCCTGACGGTCGCACGCCGCATGGCGGCAGATGGCGCGATCATGCTCGGCGGCCGGGACGACGATTATGTCTGACGGCCCGGCCGGCTTCGCGCCGCAGGGGGATGCCCGCAGCGTCGGCGTCGGCGCGCTCGGCGACTATATGGCGGCGCTGCGCGGCGGTTTCTCCGAAATCGCCTTCGCCCGCGCCGACAAGGAGCCGGTGGGCTTCACCCCCGTCTCGCCCGCGCCGCCGCAGCCCAAACATTTCAGCCCCGCCGATCCGGACAATAACCCGACCGCCGGCTGGAATCCCCTCGACGCCGCTGGCGGCCGCGACGGAAACCCGCCCGAACATGACGCCGAACCGCTGCTCGACGCGCTCGACGCCGCGCGGGTCGAAGGCTATGCGGCCGGCTTCGACGCCGGCGTCCGCCAGGGCGCGCTGGAGGCTGATGCCCAGACCGCGATCGGCGACCGGATCGTCGCCGCGCTCGACGGCGTCGCCAGCTTCGACCGCGATCAGCTTGCCGCGCATCTGCGCCAGACCGTTCTCTATCTCGTCACCCGCATGGTTGGCGAAATCGGCGTTGAGCCCGATCTGCTGGCGAAGCGGATCGATGCGGCGGTGAAACTGCTCGCCGACAGCAGCGAACCTGCGCTGATGCGTCTGAACCCCGAAGATCTGGCGCTGGTCGAAGGCCGCGTTCCCGAACGCGTTTCCGCGATCGGCGACAAGGCAGTCGAACGCGGCGGCCTTGTGATCGAGACGCGCGCCACGGCGATCGAGGACGGCCCCACCGCCTGGCTCGCTCAGCTTGCCGCCGCGATCGATCGCGCCGCGCTGCCGGACGCCGGCTGATGCTCAACGATTTTGCGCTCGACTATCTCGATCGGCTCCGCACCGATTTCGCGCCCGCGCCCGAAGTCATTGGTCGCCTTGCTTCCTATGACGGGCTGCTGATGGAGGCCGTCGGCCTCTCGCTGCCCGTCGGCACCATGTGCCGCA
This sequence comes from Sphingomonas sanxanigenens, assembly GCA_003240855.1. Classification (GTDB taxonomy): domain Bacteria; phylum Pseudomonadota; class Alphaproteobacteria; order Sphingomonadales; family Sphingomonadaceae; genus Sphingomonas_L; species Sphingomonas_L sanxanigenens_A. The sequence goes on along the minus strand of QFNN01000002.1, from coordinate 11,681 downwards.
TCGGCGCGGGCGACGGCGCGGTCGAGGCCGAAGTGATCGGCTTCCGCGCGGGCAGAACGCTGATGATGAACCTCGGCGGCCCGGCCGCGCTGCTCCCCGATGCTCCGGTCCGTCCGATCGGCCAGCCGGGCGAGGCGCAGGTCGGCAGCGCGTTGCTCGGTCGCATCGTCGACGGCGCGGGCCGCCCGATCGACGGGCTAGGCCCGATTCGCGGCGCGAAGAGCTGGCCGCTCGCCGGCCGCCACCAGAATCCGCTCGATCGCGGCCGCGTGCTCGAACCGCTCGATGTCGGCGTGCGCGCGATCAACGGCCTGCTTACCATCGGCCACGGCCAGCGCATCGGCATCATGGCCGGCTCGGGCGTCGGCAAATCGGTGCTGCTCGGCATGATCGTCCGCTCGGTGAAGGCCGATGTCGTCGTGGTCGGTCTGATTGGCGAGCGAAGCCGCGAAGTCACTGATTTCCTTGAAACCAAGATTGCGGGCGAGGCGCGCGCGCGCAGTGTCGTCGTCGCCGTTCCCGCCAATCATTCGCCCGTGCTCCGCATCCGCGGCGCGATGCGCGCGACGGCGATTGCGGAGGGGTTCCGCGCCGAGGGCAAGCGCGTGCTGCTTATCATGGACAGCCTTACCCGCGTCGCCCATGCCGGGCGCGAGATTGGCCTCGCGCTGGGCGAACCGGCGTCGGCGCGCGGCTATCCGCCTTCGGCAATCGCGATGCTGCCCAATCTCATCGAGCGCGCCGGGGCGGACGCTAACGGGCGCGGCTCGATCACCGCCATCTACACCGTGCTCGCCGATGGCGACGACGGCAGCGATCCCGTGGTCGATTCGGCGCGCGCGATCCTCGACGGGCATATCGTGCTGTCGCGCGCGCTCGCCGAACGCGCCGTCTATCCCGCGATCGACCTCGGCCCCTCGGTCAGCCGCGTGATGAACGACATTGTCGGGCCGGAGCATCGCCACGCTGCGCGCGTGCTCCGCCGCCATCTCGCCACTTATGAGGAAAATCGCGATCTCATCCTGATGGGGGCCTATCGCGGCGGGACCGATCCCGCGCTCGATCAGGCGATCGCCTGCCACCCCGCAATCCTCGAATATATCCGCCAGAGCGCTGACGAGGCCGTGTCGCTCGATGAGGCGACGGCCGAGCTGGTCGGCCTGTTCGGCGACGGCTGATGGCGCGGCGCGATCCGAAGCGCCTCGGCCGGATTCTCAAGGTCCGCTCCTTTCAGCTCGATCAGGCGCGCGTCGAGGAAGCCGCCGCCGCCGATCGCGCGAGCAGCGCGCATGCGCTGGCCCAGCGCATCGCCTCGCTGTCCGAAGGCGTTGCGCCGCGTGAAGGCTCGGCGGAAGGACTCAATCTCTTCGCCGCCGCCCATTATCGCGAGCGTCTCGCCCGGTCGCAGCAGGAAGCGCAGCGCCGCATTGCGGAAGCGACGCGCCAGCTCGATCAGGCGCGCGAACAGACCGGCGCCGCCAAGCGCAATCATGGCGCGGTCGAGAAGCTGATCGACCGTGAACTTGAGGCGCGCGCGCTCGACGCTCGCCGCGCGCTCGCCAACGCGCCACATCAGGCGCGGGCACTGGCACGGTCCTTGCTGAAATCAGGGTGAACCGATCAATACGGGAGCGACCGTGAACAGCCTCAGCATCGACATCCTTGGTCTCGCCAGCGCAAAAATGCCGGAAATCCGTGCGCCGGAGGGTGTGGCGGGGATGTTCGCATCGCTGGTCGCCGGGATAGGCGACACATCGGGCGATGTGGCGGGCGCTGCCGTTCCGGGCGTCGTCTTGCCGGATGCCCGGCAAGATCTTGCCGCCGGCGTCTCGACCGCCAGTCTGATGGCGGCGACGGCTGCCGTTCCCGTCACTGCTGCTGGGACGACGCCGGTCATTGCGCCGCCGTCCCCCCTCGCCGCGCCTGCCCCGCCCGACGCCCCGCTTTCGGACATGGCCGCCGCGCTCAGCATCGCGCCGGCGGATGACGCCGCGCCCGCCGCGTCCGATCCGCAACAGGTTGGCGTCTGCACGGTCGTCGTCACTCCGCGCTTCCGCCCCGCGCCGCCCGCTGCCGATGGCGATGACGCCGAAGTAACTGAAAACGAACATCTTCCTGCGCGGGATGCGCCCCTTCCCGCCGACGCTGGCGAGGATCGCGCCGCCGACGCCGTCGTCGTCATGCTCCAGCCCCGCAAGGGGCTTCCTGTCGGCGCAACCCAAGTTTCCCCTGACAAGCCAGCAGGCAAGCCCGTTGCCGGCACGCCGCCCCAGCCGGGGCAGTGCGAAGTCGTCATCCCGCGCTTCAAGCCCGGCGAACAGGCACCGGCGGTATGTGAGACCGATGTGCCGCTGCTCCCCGCCGCCGACGATCAACAGCCGGAGGATGATGCCGGGGATACGCCCGCACCGGCCGACCAGGCTCCGTCGGCCGCCCCGCCTCCCGCTCCTGTTCCAATCCTGGTTCCGGTCGCCGCGCCTGTCGTGTCTGGCGCGCCTGTCGTCGGCGCGCCGATCGAACCTGTGCAGACCGATGCCGATGCGCTGGTCGCCGGCGTCGATGCGGACGCATCGCGCAAGCCGTCCTTGGCCCCCGCCGGCAGCGATCAGGCGCAGGCGCAGCCCCAGGCCGCCGCGCCGGCGAAGCCCGCGATCGTCCTTCCCGTCATCCCGGCGGCCCAGCCCGATGCGGCGACGCTCCAGGCCGTGGCCGCTCTGGTCCAGAGTTTCAGCGAGGATCGCCGTTCTGCCGCCTCCACCGATAACAGCCAGTCGGCTGCGCTCGGCGCGGTGACCGCCGCTGCTGCGACGACCGCCGCTCCGCACCGGGTCGAGGCGCCCGTCGCCGCGCAGAGCGCGCCGGTGATCGACACGCGCCGCGCCGAATGGATGGAAGCGCTCATCGATCGCATCGACGAGCAACGCGGACATAATGGCCGCAGCATCCATATCGCTCTCAGCCCCGATGCGCTCGGCGGCGTCGAGGTCAAGCTGCGCCAGGACGGCGACCGCGTGCACATCGCTTTCACCACGGACACTGCGCAGGCGCGCGCGCTTCTGAACGAAGCCGCGCCTCGCCTCGCCCAGCTCGCCGATTCGCGCGGGCTGAAGCTCGGCGACACGGGCGTCGAGCAGCAGGGCCGCCAGGATCGTGGCGCCGCCGATCAGCAGGCGGCTGCGCCCGATGCGCCGGCGTCCGCCTTTTCCGATTCGACCAGCGAGGACGCGGCCGACGCTGCCGATCGCATCGCCTGAACCAAAAAGACTGAAGGACCGGGACCGTGAGTGACACCAAGGAAAAACCTGCAAAGAAGAAAAGCAAGCTGCCCCTGATCCTCGCCGGGGTCGGGGCTGTGCTGCTGATCGGCGGCGGCGCGGGCGCCGGCATCTATCTCTCCAGATCGACCAGCGCGCACGGCGCCGAGGCCGAGAAGAAAGAGCAGCCCCAGCTCGTTCTGAAAGGGCAGGAGGAAGAGAAGAAGGAAGAGGGCGGCCATGGCGGCGGCGCGGAAGCGGCTCCGCCGGGGTCGGAGAATGCCGCCAAATATGCCTCCAGCTATTATCAGCTCCAGAAGGAGTTCACGTCGAACCTGAAGGACAGCCCGCACTTCATCCAGATCGGGCTGGCGGTCTCGACCAACTATGACAGCCGCGTGATTAAGAATGTCGAAGCCAATGAGCTGGCGGTGCGCTCGGCCGTGCTGATGACGCTCAGCGACACAGACGAGATGCAGGTTTTCACTCCCGAAGGGAAGAAGCAGCTCCAGAAGCGGCTGGTCGGCGCGATCAATCAGGTGCTCACCGAAAAAGAGGGATTCGGTGGCGTTGGTAACGTCTATTTTACCAATTTTATCGTTCAGTAACCATAACGAAGGGGGCGAACGAACTTCCGATGATCGACGAACGCATTGCCGACTCCGATGACGCCAAGACGCCGAACCAGGCGCGCGTACTGAGCGCCGGCGCGCGCAATGCGCTGGGCGATCTCGGCGGTCTGCGCCCGATCGGCGGCCAGCTTGCGCGCACGCTGCGCGAATTGTTCGAGCCGCTGCTGCGCACGCAGGTGAAGGTCGTGGCCGATGCGCCGCGCATCGTCCGTTTCGACGATTATGTCGAAACGCGCGACGGGGCCTTCCCGGTATTCGCCTCGATGACGATGGCGCCGCTCACTGGTCATGCGCTTGCGGTGCTCGATGGCGAATCGATCTTCGCGATGCTCGATCTCTTCTACGGCGGCAGCGGCCAGGTGCCGTCGCCGCTCCCCACGGACTTCCCGCCCAGTGCGGAGGCGATCGCCCGCCGCGCCGCGCGCGGCGTCGCCGATCGCCTGGCGGACGCCTGGCGCGATGTCGCCGCGCTCGATTTCACGGTCGACAAGGTCGATACCAATGCCGCGATGCTGGCCGGCGTCGATCCCGACGAGAGGATGGTGCTCGCTCGCTTCTCGCTTACCGAGCTGGACGGGCGGAGCTCGATCGTCGACATCCTCTACCCGGTCGAGGGCCTGAGGCCGCTTGCGCCGCAGCTTGGCTCCAAGACCCGCGCGCGCGCCGGCGATCCCGGCTGGTTCGGCGCGCTGACCCGCACGGTGATGGAAGTGAGGCTTCCCGTCCGCTCGGTTCTCGCCGAACAGACGGTGCCGCTTTCGCGCCTGATGAACCTCCAGCCGGGCGACATCATCCCGATCAGCTTCGGGCCGGAAGTTCCGCTTTTCGTCGCCGACAATCACTTCGCCCGCGGCTCGGTCGGCGCCGCCAACGGCCGTGCGGCCATCCGCGTCGCGCGGCTCGAAAATCTTCCAGACGAGGACCAGCAATGACCGACATGAGCGCTTCCTTCGCGGCCGACACCAGCGTCGCCGCCAATTTCCGTCTGCTTCAGGATGTCGATGTCCGCCTGTCGGTGGAAGTCGGCGCGACCAAGATGAAGCTGCGCGAATTGCTCGCCATGGGCGAATCGAGCGTCGTCGAGCTTGATCGCCATGCCAACGAACTTCTTGACGTGCTGGTCAACGGCACGCTGATCGGGCGCGGCGAGGTGGTGACGGTGGGCGATCGCTTCGGCATCCGCATCACCGAACTGGCCGACAATGGCATGGCCGTGGCCAAGCAGTGATCTGGGCCTATCTTCTCAAGCTGGCTTTGCTGCTCCCGCTCGTCTGCGGGTTGCTGTTCCTGTGCCTGTGGGCGTGGCGCAAGCTGGAAAGCCGGCTGCCTGGCACGCCGTCCAATCGCATGATGAACGTGCGCGAGACGATGATGGTCTCGCCGGGCCTGCGCCTCGCGGTGATCGAGTTCGAGGGGCGCAAGCTGCTCGTCTCGGTCGGCCGCGGCGGGGTGAATCTGATCGACAAGGTCGAATCGAACAATGGCTGATCTCGTTCTGCGACGCCGTGGCCGCTGGCTGGTCGTCGCGCTTGCCCTTCTGGTCGCGCTGATGGTCGCCGCCCCAGCCTTCGCGCAGGCCGCGCCAGCCGTCCCTGTCAGCCCTGTCGCCCCGGCCGCGCCCGGCGCCGCCGATGCGCTCGATCGCGCAATGGGCCAGCTTGGCGGCAAGGAAGCGCCGATGGCGCTTTCGCTGCAGATCCTGATCCTCATGGCGCTGCTGACGGTGCTGCCGTCGCTGCTGCTGATGATGACCAGCTTCACGCGCATCATCATCGTGCTGTCGATCCTGCGCCAGGCGCTGGGGCTTCAGCAGACCCCGCCCAATCAGGTGCTCGTCGGCCTTTCGCTGTTCCTGACGCTGTTCGTGATGGCGCCGACGTTGTCGCAGGTGAACAAGGTCGCGATCGAGCCCTATGCCGCCAGCCGCATCGGCGCGACCGAGATGATCCGCAACGGCGGCGACGTGCTCCACGGCTTCATGGTCAAGCAGACGCGCGTGAAGGACGTGACGATGTTCGCCGGCATCGCCAAGGTCGGCCCCTTCGCCAAGCCGCAGGATGTGCCCTTCTCGGTGCTCCTCCCGGCCTTCGTGACCTCCGAGCTTAAGACGGCCTTCCAGATCGGTTTCCTCATCTTCCTGCCCTTCCTCGTGATCGATCTCGTCGTCGCCTCGGTGCTGATGGCGCTCGGCATGATGATGCTGTCGCCGACGATCATCTCGCTACCCTTCAAGCTGCTGTTGTTCGTCCTCGTCGACGGCTGGGCGCTGACCATGGGGTCGCTCGCCAACAGCTTCGTCAGCTAGCGCGATGGACTCCTCCTATTTCCTGACGGTCGCGCGCGAGGCGCTGTGGGTGCTGGCGCTCGCCGCAGCGCCCGTGCTGATCCCCGCCCTGCTTGCGGGCCTGCTGCTCGGCATGGTCCAGGCGGCGACCTCGATCAACGAGCAGACGCTCAGCTTCGTGCCCAAGCTCGGCGTGGTCGCGCTGTCGCTGGTCATTTTCGGCGGCATGATCATGGGGCTGCTCAGCGACTTCACCGTCTCGATCTTCGAGCGTATTCCGGATCTGGTCCGCTAGCGATGTTCGGCCTCGGCCTGCCTTCGGTCGAACCCGCGCTCTGGTCGCTGCTGTTCGTCATGGTGCGGATTGGCGCGGCCTTCATCGCCGCGCCCGTGTTCGGCGCGATGTCGGTGCCGCTGCCGATCCGCATCGTCCTGTCGGGCGCGATCGGCGTTCTCGTCGTCAACAATATCCATCTCGCGCCGCCTGCGCAGATTTTCGCGGTCACGACTTTCCTGTCGATCGCTGCGGAGGCGCTTGTCGGTCTCGCGCTCGGCTTCGTCATTCAGATCGCTTTCGCCGCCCCGTTGATCGCGGGCGAAGCGATCAGCGGCACGATGGGCCTCGGCTTCGCCGCAGCGGTCGATCCGCAGAACGGCCAGTCCACCCCGGCGATCGGTCAGTTTATGATGATCGTGATGACGTTGCTGTTCCTGTCGCTCGACGGGCATCTGATCCTGGTCGACCTGCTGGTGAAAAGCTATGTCGCCTTGCCGCCCGGCGCAGCCTGGCTCGATCCGCGCAAGCTGGAAGCCATTGCGATGTTCGGCAGCTATGCCTTCGCGGCGGGGCTGCTGCTCGCGCTTCCCGTCGGCTTCATCCTGCTTTGCCTCAACATCATCGTCGGCATGCTCTCGCGTTCGGCGCCGTCGCTCAACCTCTTCGCGGTCGGTCTGCCCGCCAGCCTTGCGGCTGGCGTGATCGCGCTCGCCGTCGCTTTCCCGGCGATGGGGGACTATATGGTCGTCATCGTCCGCGAAGCGCTTCAGGCCGCCGATAATCTGGTGCTCGCGCGATGAGCGACGATTTCGGCGAAAAGACGGAAGCCCCGACACCCAAGCGTCGCAAGGACGCGATCGACAAGGGCGAGATTCTCCGTTCGCGCGATTTCGCGACGGCGGCGGTCGTGCTTTCGGGCTGCGCCTGGCTCGCCTTCGCCGGCCCCTCGCTGATCGGCGCGTTCAAGGCGGTGATGGTCGAAAGCCTCCAGTTCGGCCGCGGCGACATCGATGATTTCCAGCCGCTCCGTCCGCTGATGGCGACGGGGATCAAGCTCGCGCCGTCGCTCGGCGCGCTGTTCGCGCTGACGATGGTCGCGGCGATCGCCAGCCAGGCCGGCCTCGGCAGCGCGCGCTTCAACGCCTCGCTTTTCGCTTTCAAGGGCTCGCGCATCAATCCCGCCTCTGGCCTGAAACGCATGTTCGGGCTTCAGGGGCTGATCGAGCTCGGCAAGTCGCTTCTCAAGGTGTTGCTGCTCGGCGCGATCGGCGTCTGGCTGCTCTGGTCGATTCGCAACGACGCGCTCGGGCTGGTCGCGGGCGATGTCGAGCGTTCGGTCGGATCGCTTGGCCATATCTTCGTCGTCGTGCTGCTGACCATGGCAGGCGGGTTGCTGCTCATCGCCGGCGTCGACGTGCCGATCCAGATGGTCCGGCTGTTCGCGAAACTGAAGATGAGCCGCAAGGAAATCCAGGATGAGCACAAGGAATCCGAAGGCTCGCCGGAAATGAAGGCGGCGCTGCGCCGCCGCCAGCATCAACTGCTCAAGGGCGGCGCGCGCAAGGCGGTGGAAAGCGCGCATGTCGTGCTCACCAACCCGACGCACTTCGCCGTCGCGCTGCGTTACGAACGCGGGCAGGACGAAGTCCCCGTGGTCGTCGCCAAGGGGCGCGGCGCGACTGCGCTCGCTATCCGCGAGCTTGCGGGCGAGCTCGGCAAGCCCGTGCTCGAATATCCGTCGCTTGCCCGCGCCGTCTATTACACCAGCCGCGAGGGGCAGCAGATACGCGACGATCTCTATGTCGCGATCGCCACGGTTCTGGCCTTCGTTTTCGGCGTGAACATGCGCGCCGGCGGCGAGCAGCCCAGCGTCCTCGTCCCCGAAAGCGCGCGCTTCGACGAGAATGGGCGGCCGGAAAGAAAAAGCTAAAGATTCAAGCCGCGCAGCCGATTCTAGGGTCAAGGAAAGGCGAGGACCATGACCACGACGAGCAGCACCACGACGACGGGTTCGTCCTCGATCAATTCCATTCTCGGCGTGGGTTCGGGGATCGACACCGGCGCGCTGGTCAGCCAGTTGATCTCGGCGCAGTTCGACACCAAGACCCAGGCGCTCTCGACGCAGAATGACAAGCTGACTGCACAGATCTCGGCGATCAGCGCGCTCAAGAGCGGCATCAACACCTTCTCGACCTCGCTCAACACGCTGCTCGCCGGCGGCACGCTGCAGACGCAGCCCGTCAGCTCGAACACCGGCATCCTCACTGCAAAGGCGCTCCCCGGCGCCAGCATCGGCAATCTGACCTCCGAGGTCGAGGTTCAGCAGCTTGCTAGCAGCCAGCTCGTCACTTCGCAGCAGTTCGCCAGCAAGACGTCGACGCTCGGCACCGGCACGCTGACCTTCACCTTCGGCGCCGCGAGCTGGACGGGCGATACGATGAGCGGTTTCGCCGCCGATTCGGCGCGCACTCCGGTCACGCTCGACATCACCAGCGGCAACAATACGCTCGCCGGTATCGCGCAGGCGATCAACGGGGCGAACATGGGCGTCACCGCCACGGTGGTGACCAGCACCACGGGGGCGACGCTGTCGATCAAGGGGCCAAGCGGCGAGGCGCAGGCCTTCCGCATCGATGCGACCGAGACGAGCACCGGTGACGCAGGCCTCTCGTCGCTCGCCTATAATCCCGACAGCGCCTCGCTTTCGCTGTCGCGCAAGGCGCAGGACGCGATCCTCGTCGTCGATGGCGTGAGCGCGCACCGCGCGACCAACAGCATCACCGATCTCATCCCCGGCATGCAGCTTGATCTCGCCAAGGCCGAGGTCGGCACGAAAGTGACGCTCAATCCCTCGCGCCCCACCGATGCGATCAGCCAGGCCGTCAATGATTTTGTCGGCGCCTATAACGAGCTGAAGAGCCTGCTGGCGGCAGATACCGATCCCAAGACCGGCGCGCTTAACAACGATCCCGCCGTGCGCGCGATGTCGCAGCAGCTTGCGACGCTGACCTCGACCCAGCTTCTCGCCACGGCCCCGGCCGGCGCGCCCAAGACGCTGGCCGAAATCGGCGTGCGCACCAACCGCGACGGCACGCTCAGCCTGGACAGCGACAAGCTGACGGCAGCGCTCGCCAACTACCCTGACGCGGTTGAACAGATGTTCAACCCGCAGCAGACCGTCGACAGCCCCTTCCTGACGGTGACGTCGAAACAGGGCGCGACGGCGGCGGGCGTCTATCAGATCAGCAATGTCGTCGCGCGCCAGCCCGGCCAGTCGGCGTCGGGCACGATCGCGGGCATGGCCGGCCTGCCCGTCGGCGACATTCTCAGCGCATCGCGCGCTTCGGCGGCGGCTGGCCTCTCGCTCAAGGTTACCGGCGACGTCGCTTCGGCGACCGTCTCGATCGATCTCGGTATCGGCCAGATGATGGCGAACCTCGCCGACAGCATCACCGACCCCGATACCGGCCTTGGCGCCAGCAATGATCGCTATACGCGTCAGCAGTCCGATCTCGCCGATCAGCAGGACAAGCTCAGCACCGACAGCGCAGCGATGCGCGATCGCCTGACCCAGCAGTTCGCGACGATGGATTCGCGCGTCGCGGCCTACAAAGCCACCCAGAGTTTCCTTGAGCAGCAGATCAAGGTCTGGACGAACTCGAACAACTGATCGCGCGATGCAATACGCAACCCGACTTCGTGGCGACCCTGGCGAAACCTATCGCCAGATCGATATCGCCAGCCGCACCGGCGGCGCCTCGCCGCATCAGCTCATCACGCTGCTTTACGAGGATCTTATGCGCGCGCTCCGCCTTTCGGCGCTGGCGACCGAAAAGGGCGATCATGCGGCGCGGAGCAAGCATGTCTCCAAAGCGCTGGCGCTGCTCTTCGCGCTCGAATCGGGGCTCGATTTCGATCGCGGCGGCGATGTCGCGGCCACATTGTCGCGCTTCTATCGCGGCGCGCGGGAGGCGATCATGGCGGGCAGCATTGCAATGGACGCGGAAAGATTGCGCGAAGTCGCTGTAAATGTGTCCGAAATCGCGGATGGCTGGCGGATCATCGGAACTCGCTGAGCCGCGCGCCGTTGGCGTCGCAGTGGCGGTCACGGCTTTCATTCGGGTGAAAACACAGCATTTCACCGCTCCTTCCGACGATGCTACAAGCATTGCGCGCTTTTTGCGCACGCAAGGTCGGAAACAGGGGCCGGGGGGCGCCCTTGCGAAGGAAGGGAGATGTTTTGGCTTATAAGGTACTGATCGTAGACGATCACCCGATGTGCGGCGCGGCGCTGGCGATGGCGACCCGTGCAGTGGATTCCGGTGCGCTTGTAGAGCAGGTCGAAAGTCTGGGGGCGGCCGAGGCCAAGGCGCGTGACAGCGGGTTCGATCTCGTCCTGCTCGATCTCATGCTGCCCGATGTCGCGGGGATGGGCGGCCTGCTGCTGCTGAAGCATATGCTCCCCGGCGCGACGCTCGCCGTGGTGTCGAGCCGCGAGGATCCGGCGGTGATCCGCGGTGCGGCGGGCTATGGCGCAAAGGGCTTCATTCCCAAATCGGCATCGATGCCTGACATGATCGAGGCGCTGCGCAAGCTGATCGCGGGCGAAACCAGTTTTCCGCCGCGCATGCTCGACGGCGCCGATGACAATCCCGGCGCACATCGCCTTGCCGAGCTGTCGGCGGCGCAGCTTCGCGTGCTCCGCGCAATCGCCAGCGGGAGGCAGAACAAGCAGATCGCATTTGAACTCGGCATCGCGGAGCCGACGGTGAAGTCGCATCTGGCGGCGATCTTCCGCAAGCTGGACGTTACCAACCGCACGCAGGCGGTGCTGCTCTACCAGTCGCTCGATCCGCAGCCAGCGGACTGACGCCGATGGGCAAAAGCGCCAGGATCAACCCGCCGGTCGCCATTGTCGCGGCGGCGGCGGCGATCGGTCTGTTCGGCGCGATGCTCAGCATTGTCCTCGCGCGTGAGGGCCATCTTTCGACGCTGTGGCTGCCCAACGCCTTCCTGCTGTCGCTTGCGGCGCTCAGGCGTGATTGGCGCGCGCGATCGATTGTGGCGGTCGGCTCCGTTTCGATCGCGATCGCCAATTTCTGTTTCGGCGAAAGCGCGGCGATCTCGATCGGGTTGATCGCCGCCAACGCGGCGAGCGTCTCGGCCAATCTTCTGGTTCTGCGCAGCCTTTTCCCCGAAGGGCTTAGCTTTGCGCGGCCGACCTATATTCTGCG
>QFNN01000021.1 GCA_003240855.1 Sphingomonas sanxanigenens | reverse complement strand
AAAACACCGCCAGAGGCGCTCGTCCGGATCACATCACCGAAAACGCATCGCCACCCAACAAGCCCGGAACCTCAGTCTCATGAATAGGCCGGGCTAACTTGACCTTTATGCTGCTAGCCGGGTGAGGCAGTGATCAATGGCGGTCATCTGGTCGACCACGGGCCATTCAGGTGCGTGAATCACCAAGCAACTAACGGTTATTGACGCATCGGAATCTGCCGTCAGGGCCACAGGAATCGACGCGAAGACATTATCAAGTGCCCCTACTCGTGAAATCAGTGACGTAGCCCTTCGATTCAAGATCGTATTAATCATGGTTGAGGGCGATATAATTGTGCGACTGCTCACTGGCTTTGCCGTCCCTACAAGCGCCTCATCGGAGAGACACTCTGGAAACCGAACTAGCGCCCTGAGGAAATCATATGGATCGGAAGGATGCGGATCGCCTTCCAACGATCTGTGCTTGCCAAGGCACGAAATTAAATTCGATCCGGTATTGTCAACCGAAACGCTGAAAATCCTGATCTTCAAAATCGAAGGGCTATGTAGAGAATTAAGTATATCGCACGGAATTACACCGATCGAGCTTTGATCAGATCGCTTCATATCGAATTCATGGTATTCTTTCATATCAAGAACGCCATATATCTTATAACATCTACTTATTTGGCTATTTTTTTTTGATAAATTTGATGATTTTTCTTCGTTTGAACAGGATGCAATAATAATTGTCAAAATAATGACCGATAGTTTTTTTGAGAAAAATTCAATTAAGTAATTGAATGGATTTTTTACGCTAAATATTTCTCTCATCGCTCCCGCCCCGCTTCTTTGACCCGCCGCTCGATCGGACTCAGCAAAAAATCGATTACGCGCCGCTCGGAAGTCCTTATTTCTGCCGTCACCTGCAGCCCCGGCGACACGTCCAGCTGAGCGCCACCGCCAATCGGTCGATTACTCCCGAGCGCGATGCGCGCCTGATAGACAGGACCCAGTTTTTCATCCTGGATCGCATCCCGGCTAACCCAGAGGAGCTTGCCTTCGAGCGTGCCGTATCGCGTAAAAGGGAACGCCTCGAGCTTTACCGTGACATGCTGGCCCGGTCGGACGAAGCCAATGTCGCGGTTTAGCACCTGCGCTTCCACTACCAGTTCCGTATTGCTGGGCACGACGACCAAGATCGGATCGGCCGGCTTCAACACCGAGCCCTCGCTGGTCACCGCCAGCTGCTGCACAACGCCATCGACCGGCGCTCGCACAACCTGAAGACCGGTTCGCTGCGTCGCTTTGATGAGTTCTTCACGGGCAACGCGCGCCTCTGCCTCGGCTTTGGCAAGATCTGCGAGCGTTTCGCGAATGGCTTCAGACCGAATTTGGGCAACCTGCTGCTGCCCGCCAGCGAAGCTTGCCGCAGCGCGCCGCTGGTTCTGCACTTGTACGGCGATCTGCCGCTCATGATCGACACGCTGTTGATCAAGCTCGAGCTGCCCGAGACGCGAAGCATAGCCCTTCTCGGTAAGTATCCGCCGCTTATTCGCCCTCTCGGTCAGAAACGGCAATGTCTCGCGCAGTCTCGCAACTTCAGCACCGGCAGCCGCCCGCGCGGCTTCAGCTTCGGCAGCCTGCTGTTGAACAGCCTGCACCTTTGCGGTCAGCTCCGCGAGTCGACTTGCAATCAGCTGCCGCTGCACGGCGACAAGGCTTGCAGGCGCAGCCGCCGGCGGGTTGAACGCTCCGGCGCCGCCACGCAATGCGTCCAGCAAGGCGCGTGAACGAGCCGCATCGAGTTCGGCCGTCTGCAGATTTGCGATCGCCTGCTCACGATCGGCGCCCGATGCAGTAGGATCGAGTGTGACCAGGGGTTGCCCGGCTTTTACTTGCTGTCCGTCCTGTACGAGAATGGACCGAACCACACCGCCATCGGCAGACTGGACCAGCTTGTTGCGGCCTGCTGCTATCACCTTGCCTGGCGCGACGGCCACGACATCGACCTTGGCGACGACGGACCAAACCAGCGCCAGCACCAGGAACGCCAATATGGTCCACAGCATCACCCGCCCGAGCGGATTAGGGGGGCGTTCGATAATTTCTATGGCCGCCGGCAGAAAATCGGCTTCTTCCCAGCGCGTGCGTTGCTTGAGACGTTCGGATTCAAGCGCCCAGCTGTCCCGCAGCACGCGCCAATGCTTTGACCAGATACCTGCTGAGTTACGGGCGAAGCTTACCATCAGGCTGCTCCCCGTTCCGCTATGCCCATTTGGCGATTATACATTTGTGCATAACGCCCGCCCCGGATCAGCAATTCCGAGTGCGATCCCATCTCGGTGATTTGGCCTTCCTCGATCGAGATGATCCGATTGCATTGCCGTACTGCTGAAAGGCGGTGAGCGATGATCACGACCGTTCGCCCTTCGGCGATACGCCGAAGATTGCGTTGGACAACTTCCTCGCTTTCAGCATCGAGCGCGGAAGTGGCCTCGTCGAGGATAAGGATCTTCGGATTGCCGATCAGCGCGCGCGCGATCGCGATGCGCTGACGCTGCCCGCCGGAGAGATTGGCGCCACGTTCGTCGATGCGCGTGTCATAACCTTCGGGAAGCTCGAGGATGAACTCATGGGCGCCGGCCAGCGTCGCTGCCGCCATGACCCGGTCCATCGGCCAGGCGGGATTGGCCAGCGCGATATTCTCACGCACGGTCCTGTTGAAGAGCATATTCTCCTGCAGGACGACGCCCACTTGCCGTCGTAGCCAGGTCGGATCGATCAGCGCGAGGTCGACGCCATCGACAAGCACCCGCCCCTGCTCGGGGACGTGAAGCCGCTGGATGAGTTTGGTGAGGGTTGATTTTCCCGATCCCGAAGGTCCGACTATCCCAAGCATTTCGCCCGGCGCGACGTCGAGATCTATACCGCGCAAAACTTCGGGTCCGCTGACGCGATAGCGGAACCGTACCTTGTCGAGACGGATCTGGCCCTTAATCGCTGGCAAGCTCGACCGTGACGGCGCGGCGGGCTCCGCTGGCGCATTCAGAATATCGCCGAGCCTATCGACTGCGAGCCGCGCTTGCTGAAAATCCTGAGCAAGTTGCGCCAGGCGCAACACGGGCTGCGAGACACGCCCGGCCAGCATATTGAACGCAACCAGCATGCCGACGGTCATCTCGCCGTTGATGACCGCCTTCGCGCCAAAATAGAGGATCGCGACCGTGGTCAGCTTGGACACCAGCTGGATCGCCTGGCTTCCCCAATTTCCGAGCATCGCAGCGGAGAATCCGGACCCGACATAGCCCGCAAGCTGCCGCTCCCATCGATTCTGCATTTGCGGCTCAACCGCCATGGACTTCAGCGTTTCGATGCCGGTTACGCTCTCGACGAGAAACGACTGATTTTCGGCATGGCGCTTGAATTTCTCGTCGATCCTCGACCGAAGACCGGGAAGCACTGCCAGCGATATCCCGATATATATCGGGATGCTGATCAGCACGATCAGCAGGAGTTTCGGCGAGTATAGATACATCACCCCCAGGAAAACGATCGTAAACAGCAGATCGAGAACGAGAGTGACCGCATTCGATGTCAGGAACGAGCGGATGGTCTCGAGTTCCCTGACGCGGGCAACGGTGTCGCCGACCCGCCGACTGCCAAAATAGGCCATGGGGAGGCTTTGAAGATGCCTGAACAAATTGGCGCCGAGCTCGACGTCGACGCGGCTCGTCGTGTGCGCAAACAGATATTGGCGCAAGCCGGACAATAGGGTTTCGAACAGGAAGAGCCCCACCATACCGATGGCCAGCACTTCAAGCGTGGTCAGCGATTTGTGGACCAGAACCTTATCGATGACGACCTGGAAGAATATCGGCGATATCAGGCCGAGAATCTGAATGAACAACGACGCAAGAAGAACTTCGCCCAGCAGACGGCGATATCGAACGAGTGCCGGGATGAACCAGGAGATATCGAATTTTCGCGAAAGACCCGCGACGCTTTCCCGGGTGGTGAGCAGCAAATAGCGCCCCGTGGATCGCTCGAGAAATTGTGCCGCCGACCATTGGCTAACCTGGCCGTTGGCCGGCTCCTGGACGAGCACACCATCTGGCCCAGCTTTGCCGACTACGATGAAGCCGTCTCCGGTCTCAGCGATCGCAGGAAGAGGTGCCGATTGCAGCTTTTCAAAGTCGATCTGCGTTACACGCGACCTTACACCATCCCGCTTTGCCAGGCGTGAGAGCTCCTCCAGGGTCGATGGATCCCCATGCCCCAAAGCGTGCCGCAATTGTCCATAATCCGCTGGCCTCTGAAGATAGACGAGCATCGCGACCAGGGCTGCCAGCCCCGTGTCGACATCATCGCGTTCAGATTGCGGCCCCCGATTGTCGTCAGCCATAGATTTAAGGACGGAACCTGCCCCCAGGTCCGTCTGCGCCCCCTCCATTGTCGGCCGCGAGGCTAGCGGCCCGGTCAGGGAATTTGCAAGTGGCCTCTTAAAAATATGAAGCAGTTACATCCAATTCAGATGAGATGGGCCTCGGAGAAGCTCCTCGGCAATCCAGCCCCAATATCCCCAACGGAATCGTCGCCGGCTGAAGCCGCCTAGAAGTTATCATCGACCCATCGCACGCCGCAGCGAAGGCACTCGCAATCGTCATAGAGCATGCTGTTGGCTTCGCGCGCATGGCCGGGATGGCCTGCGGCAGCGCACAGCATCCGCCTGATCCATCGCAGGATGGTCATTGACTGCCTCCCTTTCGGGAGCGAAATAGCTTCGTTACTTGCTGATGTAAAGTTAGTTGTGTAACTACAGCATACGAGGTTTATTGTCTCAGTTGCGTAGGCTTGGCATTGTCATGACATGGAGAAAAAGGACGTGCGCATCCAGTTGGTGATCAGCCCGACTGAGATCGAGGCTCTCGACGCCTGGCGACAGGAGCATCGCATCTGGTCGCGCTCCGAGGCCATTCGCCGCCTCATCGCCGAAGGCGTCGCGCCTAAGAAAAGCGAAAAGCCGAAGAGTTGATCAGGCTGACTGGCGCTTAATCGATCGGCAAGATTGCCATGCCAGCTTGGCGTCGTGGATCGCCGCCCCTCTCCGTCCCGCCAGCCGACCGATCTCAGCGCCTATCGTCGGCGGCGCCGGCGCAGGGCGCGGCGAGATCATGGCAAATATGTAAGCACCGTCCTGGTTGCGGCCGCTGCGGTCGGTCTCATCAGCTGGGAGGTGACGCCGGCCATTCAAGCAACCTGGTCAGGCGCATCTACCAGTGAGAGCGAGATCGCAACCGACGAAGCCTCGATCTATTATCGAAACTGCAATGCTGCGCGGGCGGCAGGCGCCGCGCCCATCTGGCGCGGATCGCCTGGTTATCGCGAAGGACTGGACGGCGATGGCGACGGCATTGCCTGCGAGCCTTATTATCGGCGCTAGGCGCGGCTGCGCGCGGGCCGCTTACTTCTTTACGCGCGTCCCGGGTTTGCGTCCAAGGCCGATGTTCTTAGCGAGTTCGCGACGCCGTTCGGCATAGTTGGGAGCGACCATCGGATAATCGGCCGGCAGGTTCCACTTGGCGCGGTACTGCTCGGGCGTCAGCTCATAGTGCGTCATGAGGTAGCGCTTGAGCATCTTCACCCGCTTACCGTCCTCGAGGCACACGATGTAGTCGGGCTTGACCGAGGCGCGCACTGAAACTGCTGGTTCGGGCTTTGCCTCTTCGGCCTTGGGTTGCTTGTCGAGCGTCGCAAGCGTGTCGTGGACGCTGCGGATCAGCGCGGGCACATCCGACACCGCCACGCTATTGTTGCTCACATGCGCTGCAACAATATCAGCAGTCAGCGTCATCAGCACTTCGGGCTCGGCCATTGTCTACTCCCTTTTGGAGCAATCTCTTGGCAGAGATGTTCAACGAGAACAATGCAAGGGGCGGATGTCGGATATTGGGCCGGTTGCGGACTGGCAAGTTTTAGGCGATCACTATACGAAAGCCGCCGCGATCGTTGAGTACTGATGCACGACAGCTGCCGACCAGAGCCGGTCGTTCAGCTCAGCTACCGCGAACGTCTGCTACTGACCGGAAGCTGCCTATAGAACGCTTCGTCAGGAAGGCGCCCCATAATCTATCGTTCGCGGCCGCGAATTCCTTGCTACCTTGTCCGACCTGGCAGCCGAGCTCGAGTTCGAAACCGATCGCATCCCCTATGTAGATTTCGAGACAATTGTCACAGACTGGCTTCTGGCGGCGCCGTCGGCGTGACAGCCACTGATTGACCGGGCCTGCACCCACCGCGCGTACGGGCGCGATGGGTGCAGGTCGTCAAGGGCATCAGGCAAGCGCGAGCCTCGACGCTTGATCCGCCTTTACCGCGGCGATTCTCTCGCGGAGATAGTCATCGTAATCCCGGAGGATCGTCGTAGCCGCCGCGCTTGCGTCCGTCGCAGCATCGGGAATTGCCGCAAGCGCGGCGAGGAGCGTCCCCCACTTCGCGGTCCCGGTCGCGTCCATCAACCGGTCATTGTCATGAGCGCGGTAATATTCGCGAAGCTGCGGGGTCAGCGTCTCGGGGTTGCGCTCGTAGATGAGACGATAGCCATAGTACCGGAGGCGAGCATCCTCCAACGTCGCCACGATCGAGGCTCGATCCGTCCACGCTGCCGAATGGAAGGCGACCAGACGGCTCCGGTCGGCGCGCGGCGTGAAGCTCGCGTAAAGTTGCTCTTCGACATGTGGCGAAGGCTCGTACTCTTCGCGCGACGCCACGGCAGCCTCAATCAGGCGCTGACGCAAGCCGTGATCCTGGCGGAGCCTTTGCGCTGCCGCCGCGATGTAAGGCGGAGCAAGTCCGCCCAGAAACTCGGAAGGCACATCAGAGGTCGGCGCGATTAGCGGTGCCGCGTTCGTCCGAAATTTCCGAATCGGCTTCGGGCTTTTGGCGGCCCATGTAGCGAGATCGTTTGGAGATTGGCCGGCGATCCAGTCGAGATCGTGCTTCAGATCCAGACAAAGCTGAGCAGCAGGGTTGTCAGGGTCCGCGCCCAACGTCGAGACCACGAAGTGGAACGGGCGGTTGAAATAGAACTCGGTCAACACCAGCGTCGGCGTCGAAGCCATCATCGAGCTCACGCCAGCCTTCGACGACGTCTGGATAAAGCGCGACCAGCACGCAGGCGACCGGTCCTTCACGCACCTCGCAATATGGATCGTCGCCTCGACATCGGCCAAGGCATCATGGGCATTGGCGTGGTTGAAGCCATTTGCCGGCGCGAGCTGATCGAGTTTGAAGACGGGCTTGCCCTTTGCGCCGATCGGCACCGACAAGCAGCCCGGCGAGATCTACCCGCCAGCATCCCGCCGGCTGTGCTTGAAGCGCTGCTGAGAAGTACCGCCGTCCACACCGCCTACAGTCGCTTCTGGATAAGCTACGAGGAGCTGAAAACCCCGCTTCTTCAAGCGGCAGACGGCCCGGACGAGCGCAAGATCGCGACGGACCTTCTCCTTTTTGCAGGGGCGATCCGCCCTGCCATCGTTCAATCCACCGCCGCGCTATCGGTGATCGATGCATTAGATGGCGAGGTTGCCGCATGGCTGCAGCCATTGCGAACCGTGATTGCCGACGTTGCCCAATCGCATTTAGCAGGCATCGCAGAGATAGCTGCTCCCGCCGATCTCGAACTGCAACGGCAGAGGCTCGAAGACGTTCGCAAGCGCCTCGAAGAGTGGCGCGACGCGGCGCCCGCCCGCAAAACAAACTATCAGCCCGCCACATTGGTCTGGAATCACCTGATCAGCGCGGACGGCCCTATCGGCAAATCGATTTCGGCAGCCTTGGCATCAGATGAAAAGGCCACAGCGCAGATTCAGGAATGGGTAGCGGATCTCGACGACGACAGCGATCAGGCGATCGATGACGCGCACACAACTGTTTCGCGTGGCATCCGCAAAGACGCCATTGAGGGAAATGCGCGCAAACAGCTTCGGGGGCTTATCGGCTCCGCGACCGAGCTGCTGGGCGAATGGATCGATATCCAAAGTGTTCAGGGGGCAAGGGAAGACCGGTTCCGCTTAAATCGAGACCGCCTGCTTTCCGTCATGGCAGATGCCCAACCCTACGCCGACAAAGAAACTGCGATCGAGAATTTTTTCGGCCGAGAGAACGAGCTGGATACGCTGCTCGACCCCTATGGAGCCTCCTTCGTCTACGGCGGTCGCCAGCTCGGTAAGACCGCCCTCCTGCGTCAGATCGAACTCCGGCAGCGCGACAGTCCTGATCGCGTTGCAGTCTACTGCTACATCAAGCCGGTCGGAGAGAGTCTCAGTGCCGACTCGGTCTGGGACAAAATCCGCGCGGCCCTCGTCGACCGCGGCCTTGCGCTCGTAAAATCTGGTCTCGTGCCCGATCAGCTCCAATCGTGGGTGCAAGATAAGCCGGGTCGATACCTCCTCATCATGCTCGATGAAGCCGACGCTTTCCTAGAAAGCGAGATGGCCAACAATTTCCCGCAAATTGAACGTATGAAGGCCCTGATGGCCGGCACCGGCCGCAGCATCAAATTTGTTTTCGCGGGCCTTCACAACGTGCAGCGCTTCTATCGCGCTCCAAACAGCCCGCTCGTACACCTCGGCGCACCGGTGAATGTCGGACCGCTTCTCGGAACAGATCGCCGGGCCGCCCGCCAAATGGCGCTGGAGCCAATGGCCGCATTGGGATTCACGTTCAAAGACACGATCGATGCCTACCATATGCTGTCATTGATCGGTTTCTAGGGGCGACGCTGCGCTTCAGGCCTTCAACCCAGTCGTATCCCGATTGCTTGCGTGACAAACGCGTTTCTCCAATCCCTGGTGGAGGCCCGCCTTGATGATGCGTTGAGTAACGCGGCCGGCGGGCGACCACTGATCGTCCGCGCTAGGCGTGCGGATACGGCCGAGCAAATTGCCGGACGCGCCGTGAGCGGTCGAGCAATGCTCGACGTGATTGACGTGCCGCTGAACGATGCTCGGTCGCCTCAGGAGGCGTTGCTCGAAGCGGCGGCCGCCCAAGAACCCAGCATCGTTGAATTGCATGACCTATGTCGATCGTCCGCCCTCTCGTCCACGCTGTTCATGATTGACGCACGAGGCTTGGACCCGGGCGCTCTCCGACTTTGCGAAGATCGTCGAGATCCTCGACGCCAGAGGCGCGAGCTTCGTCAGCGTCACCCAGGCGTTCAACACCACCAGCAGCATGGGACGGCTGACGCTCAACGTGCTGCTCAGCTTCGCGCAGTTCGAGCGCGAGGTCACCGGCGAGCGCATCCGCGACAAGATCGCCGCATCCAAGAAGAAGGGCCTTTGGATGGGCGGACCGGTCCCGCTCGGATATGAGGTCAAAGAGCGCAAGCTGGTGGTCAACGACACCGAGGCGGAACTCGTCCGACATATCTACCGGCGCTACCTGGCGCTCGGATCGGTCCGCGAATTAGTCGATGAACTGGATCTCGATGGTCACCGCACCAAAGTACAGCATTGCACAAGCGGTCCTCACAAGGGCGGATGTCGTTTCCGGCGCGGAACGCTTTACCACATGCTATCCAATCGCATCTATCTGGGTGAGATCGTCCACAAGGGACAGGCGCATCCCGGCGAGCACCAACCCATTCTTTCAGAAGAGCTGTGGCAGACGGTGCAGGAGAGACTGGCGGAACGTGGGCCTGGCGCAATTGCAAATCCACGAACTCCGCGTCGATCGCTCCTGGCTGGGATAATATATGATGGCCTCGGTCGCGCTATGACCCCCAGCCACGCATCCAAAGGTTCCAGGCGCTATCGCTACTATGTGACGCGCCAGCCGACCTCAGCAGCACCTGCTTGGCGCATCCCCGGACACGATATCGAGCAGATCGTTATCGAACGTATCCGTGGTTTCCTCCTCGACGAAAATCATATTGCCCGGTTGGCCGCGCTAGCCGATCCAGCCCAAATAGAGCCAGCCGTGGCTGCGGCCGTAAAACTCGCAGATGATCCCAAGCTACTCATGGTAGCACCGCAGTTCGGGCTCCAGCGCGTCGATGTCGAAGAAGAATCCCTTAAGATCAGAATCGGTGAGGAACGCCTGCTTCAGGCGCTCGGGATGGCTGTCGCCGACGATCGCAAAAACGTCATCACGCTCGCGACGCAGATCGGCAAAGTTCGTCGCGGTCATGAAATCAAGCTGGTGATCCAGGGGGCTGGATGGGAAGCACCGGTGGAACGCGATCGGGATACGCGCCTTGCAACTCTCGTGACCGAGGCGCTTGAATTGCGCGATATCATCCTGGCTCGCCCCGGCGAGCCGCTTCATCAGATTGCGAAACAGCTTGGCAAGTGCCGCAAACATATTGGCCAGATCCTGCCGCTCGCTTGGCTCGCACCAAATATTTTGGAAGCGATCGCTCAGGGGCATCATCCCGCTGGACTCAATCGAAAACGGCTGCTGGCGATCGAGCTGCCGATGCGATGGGATAGGCAAAATATTGCGCTAGGCTTCGAGTAAGCCGCTCCAACCATCGCCAAACAACCCGAGGGCGCCGTCAGGCGCCCTACCTTTTGGTGCGAGCCCAGTTTGAGGTCAGCTTTTTGCCACGCGAGACTCGGGCCGCTTCTGGTGAGGAATCGGCTGGCACTGAGACCACGCGGACCCAAATTTCAAAATTTGTCCCCGCAAAGCCCCGGAAAGACCGGGATAAATTCGACCGAAGTCAAATTTATCCATTTCCAGCAATCACTTGGGACTGTTTGGTGCGGTCGAGAAGACTCGAACTTCCACGGCCTTTCGGCCACAACGACCTCAACGTTGCGCGTCTACCAGTTCCGCCACGACCGCACTCTAGAACATCCGCCGGAGGACCCGGCGTCTGGCAGGCGCGTGCCTCTAGCAAAGCAGATCACGCTCCGCAATGGCATAAGTGACTCTTTCGTGAGGGCGCGCGCCGCAAGGCGGAGCGCGCTTTCCTGCGGATCAGCCGGCCGAACCTGCAAAGCTGAGATTGAGCGTGCGCGACGCCTTGGGGACGTTGACCTCGGCCGAATTGAAATCGGTCGTCGCCTTCGGGGCGAGCGTGCGGACCGGCGGCGTGATCGTCCAGCTATAGACTACCCGGCCCTGCGCGTCGCGAAGTTCGGCGCGGATATCGGGCACGCGCTGCGCCCGATCGGTGGCGTTGATCACCCGGCCGGTCACGGCGAATAGTTCGTTGCCGCTCGCCAGCGTCCGGCGCTCAGGCTTGTTGGGCACCTCAAGCAACAGCGCCGTCTCGCTGCTTGCGCCGGGAAGCCCCAGCCGGCCGGCGATCGTGGGGCTGCCGAAATAGCTGAGCGCGCCGATGGCGGCGAACATGAGCAATGCCGCAACCGCAGCCGCGATCGTCCAGCGCCGCGCGGGATTGCGACGCGGGCGGAAAGGCGGCTCATGCGCGAACGCGTCACGCGCCGGGGCCGGCTCAGGAATAACGACCACGGTCTCGTCGACAAAACGCTCGATAATAGGCGGAGGAGCGGGAGGCGAAGGGGGGGGCGGCGAAGGCGCCGTGGCGGATGCGGGCGCGATTTCCGCCACCGGTGGCGGCGGCGCATCGACCTCGATCGTCGGGCCCTCCTGAAACCAGCTATGCCGGCAGGCCGCGCAACGCACGGCGCGCCCGGCGGGCCCGATCGCGCTGTCTGGGACCACATAACGGGTGCGGCATTCGGGGCATTGCAGGATCATTCGCGGCCGTCTGGCTCTTTCTGGTGGTGAAGTTCGTTCTAAGCATCGAACCATGGCGGCTGGCAAGCATCCTTGCAGCACATCGCGCCTGCGCAACGACGCCCGCCGCGCATTGACGGCTTTACGGCGCGGCGCTGCTCATGCGATGGCGGGCCGGCATGGGGGCGGCGTCACTCTTGAGCAGGCGGGACTGAAGGCGCGATGGCGAACATCGTGCAGTTCGAGAATGTGGGCCTGCGCTATGGCACGGGCGCGGAAACGCTGTCCGACGTCAGCTTCTCGCTCGCATCGGGCGCCTTTTATTTCCTTACCGGGCCATCGGGCGCGGGCAAGACATCGCTGCTCAAGCTGCTTTATCTGGCGCAGCGTCCGAGCCGCGGGCTGATCCGCCTGTTCGGCGAGGATGCGGTGACGATGCCGCGCGATCGCCTTCCCGGCTTCCGGCGGCGCATCGGGGTCGTCTTTCAGGATTTCCGGCTGGTGCCGCATCTGTCGGCCTACGACAATGTCGCGCTGCCGCTGCGCGTCGCCGGGATCGAGGAACGCGACCTCGAAAACCCGGTGCGCGAGATGCTCGCCTGGGTGGGGCTGGGCGAGCGGGCGAGTGCGCGGCCTGCTACCTTGTCAGGCGGAGAACAGCAGCGCGTGGCGATTGCGCGCGCGGTGATCGCGCGGCCGGAGATTCTCGTCGCCGACGAACCCACCGGCAACGTCGATCCCGAAATGGCGAACCGCCTGCTTCACCTGTTCGACGCGCTTAACAAGCTGGGCACGACGATCGTCGTCGCGACGCACGACATGCACTTGCTGGCGCGCGTGCCCAATGCGCAGATCATGCGGCTCGACAAGGGGCGCGTATCGGACCCGAGCGGCCTGCTGCGCAATCCGCCGCGCACGCCGGGAACGGGCGCATGAGTTTCGACTGGCGCATTTCGGCGGCCGACCGGCGGCTGCTGCCCGAAGGACGGCTGGCCGGCCCCATGCCCTGGGTAATCGCGATCATGGTGTTCCTGACCGTGCTCGCAACGGCCGCAGGGCTGGGGCTCAACGCCGCCGCGAGTTCGCTCAGCGCCGAATTGTCGGGGCGCGTCACCGTCCAGGTGATCGAGGCCAATCCCACGGTGCGCGAACAGGCGGCGGCGCGCGTCGCCGCGGCGCTCGGCCGCCTTTCCAACGTCCGTGCGGTAAAGCGCGTCGACGACAAGGAAGTGATGGCGCTGCTTCGCCCCTGGCTGGGCAATGAGGCGATCGACCCCGACCTTCCCGTCCCCGCGCTGATCGACGCCGACCTGAAGCGCGTCGACGATCGCGCATTGGCCGAGATCGATGCGACGATCCGCGCGATCAGCCCCGATGCCCGCGCCGATGCCCATGCGCGCTGGCTGAGCCCGCTCGCGCGGCTGTTCACCGCGCTCAAATGGCTGGCGGTCGGCCTCGTCGTGCTGATGGGCATCGCAACGGGCGCATCGGTGGTGCTCGCCGCGCGCGCCGCGCTCGACACCCACCGGCCGACGATCGACGTGCTCCACCTGCTCGGCGCGACCGACGGACAAATCGCCCGCCTGTTCCAGCGGCGCATCGCGCTCGACGCGCTGTTCAGCGGGATGCTCGGCTTCCTTGGCGGCGCGATCGTCATCCTGCTGCTCGCCATCCGCATCGACGCGGTGGGGGCCGATCTGCTCGGATCGATCCGCCTGTCGCGGCTCGACTGGCTGTGGCTGCTCGCCGTACCCTGCGCCGGAACGCTCGTCGCCACCTTCTCTTCACGTCTGACGGTGATAAGGGCGTTGCGGAGGAGATTGTGATCCGGCGTTTCGTCTCGGCCCTGCTGCTTGTTTACGCGATCGGCTTCGCGCTGTTCGCGGTCCTGCTGCCGCGCCCGGCCGACGACGAAGAGACCGACGCGATCGTCGTGCTGACCGGCGGCGCGGCGCGAATCGAGCGCGGACTGACGCTGATCGAGGCGCGCAAGGCCAAACGGATGCTGATCTCCGGGGTCGATCGTTCGGTGCGCCCGCGCGATCTGGCGACGCGCTACAAGACGCCGATGCGCGTGTTCGACTGCTGCGTCGATCTGGGGCGCGAGGCGGTGGACACGCGCTCCAACGCCGATGAAGTGGCGACCTGGGTGCGCGAGCGCAAATATCGCAGCGTCCGGCTGGTGACGACCGACTGGCACATGCCGCGCGCCGCCTTCGAGATCGGACGCGCGCTGCCGCCGGGCGTCATGCTGTTGAAGGACGCGGTGCGAAGCAATCCGGGATTCATGATGCTGCTGACCGAATATAATAAATATCTGCTCCGCCGTGCGGCGGTGGTGGCTGGCCTGTGATCGCCTTCGTCCGATCGCTTCTGTTCGCTGTCATCTTCTATGTCGGGACGGCGATGATCGTGCTTTCGGGGCTGGTGGCCGCGCTGTTCGGCCGCGACGCCCTGCTCTGCTTCGTCCAGCTCTGGGCGCGTTATCATCGTTTCTGTTCACGGTGGATCCTGGGCATCACCAGCCGGCTGGAAGGCCAGGTGCCCAAAGGCGCGCTGCTCGTCGCGTGCAAGCATGAATCGATGTTCGAGACGGTCGACCTGCTCCTCATCCTCGACGCGCCGGCGATCGTGCTGAAGCGCGAATTGATGAACATCCCGGTCTGGGGCCGGCTTGCGCGCATCTATGGCGCGATCGTGGTCGATCGCGCGGCGGGCGCAGGCGCGATGCGCCGGATGCTGAAGGATGGTCGCGAGGCGATCGCGCAAGGCCGCGCCATCCTTCTCTTCCCCGAAGGCACGCGCGTGCGCCACGGCGCAAAGCCCCCCATCCGATCGGGCTTCGCCGGGCTATACAAGATGCTCAACCTGCCGGTGTTGCCGATCGCCTGCGACAGCGGGCGGCTCTGCCCGCGCAAGGGCTTCATCAAGCGGCCGGGCGTCATCACCTATCGCGTCGGCGAGATCATGCCGCCGGGACTGGACCGCAAGGACGCCGAGGCGCGCGTCCACGCCGCGATCAACCTGCTGAACGGGTAATCCGCATCGCCCGCCGTTCGGGCGGACGCGCGGCTGGTTTCCGGCAAACAAGATGTTCGGGAATCCCCGCCACGCGGGGATGACGGCGGGCTATTCGTGCGAGCGGCCAAAATCCGGGCGGGCGTCGTCCTGCCCCTGTTCGATGATGCTGCGGCGGACGGCGCGGGTCCGCGTGAACAGATCGAACAGCGCATCGCCGTCGCCCCAGCGGATCGCACGCTGAAGCGCGGTCAGATCCTCCGAGAAGCGCTGAAGCATCTCAAGCACCGCATCCTTGTTCGCCAGGAACACGTCGCGCCACATCGTCGGGTCCGACGCGGCGATGCGCGTGAAATCGCGGAAGCCGCCGGCAGAATATTTGATGACTTCGGAACGCGTCACCGCTTCCAGATCGGACGCAGTGCCGACGATCGAATAAGCGATCAGGTGCGGCAGGTGACTGGTGATGGCGAGCACCAGATCATGGTGCGACGCATCCATCGTTTCGACATTGGCGCCAAGCGCCTGCCAGAAGGCCTCGACGCGCGCCACCGCTGCGGGGTCCGCGCCTTCAGGCGGCGTGACGATGCACCAGCGCCCGTGAAACAGGCTGGCGAAGCCAGCCTCAGGCCCGCTGCGTTCAGTGCCGGCCACGGGATGCGCGGGAATGATCGTCACGCCGGGAAGCGCCGCGCCGAGCGCCGCGATCACGCTGGCCTTGGACGATCCGACATCGCTGACGATCGCATCAGCGGGCAGATCGGCGGCGATCGCGCGCCCGACCTCGCCCATCGCGCCGACGGGAACGCAGAGCACCACCAGATCGGCGTCGGTGACGGCGGCGCCCGGCGTGTCGGCCACATCGTCGCACAGATCGAGCCGCCGGACGGTTTCGCGCACCTGCGGATCAGCGTCGTGGCCGGTCAGCCGCACCGTCGGCATGCGCTGGCGGATTGCGCGCGCGAGCGAGGAGCCGATCAGCCCCAGCCCGATGATCGAGACGCGCGCGAATGGCAGCATCAGCCCTTGGCCTCGACGATGGCGCGCAGCGCGGCGACGAGGCCCTGCGTCTCTTCCTCTGCGCCGACCGAGATGCGCAGGCCGTGGCCCAGCTTCTGCCCCGGCAGCCAGCGGACGATATAACCCGCGTCCATCAGCCCATGATAGGCTTCCTCGGCGGTCAGCCTGCCCTCGAACAGCACGAGGAGGAAATTGGCCTTGGACGGCACGACGCGCAGGCCGTGATTGCCCAGCGCCTCGATTTCCGACGCCAGCCAGGCGCGCCATTTGACATTGTGGAGGCGGCTGCGCTCGACGAAGGCGTCGTCGCCCAGCGCCGCGATCGCCGCCGCCTGCCCGGCGCTGGTGATGTTGAAGGGCGCCCGGATGCGGTGCATGGCGTCGACAGCCTCGGCCGAGCCATAGCCCCAGCCGATCCGTTCCGCCGCCAGCCCGAAAATCTTCGAGAAAGTACGCGTGACGATGACGTTGGGCGCGGTCTGCGCCAGCGCGAAGGCGCCGTCGTCATCGGCCTCGTCGAGATATTCGGCATAGGCCTGGTCGACGACGAGCATCACATGCGGCGGCAGGCCAGCGTGCAGCCGTTCAATCTCGCCGCGCGGCGAATAGGTGCCGGTGGGATTGTTGGGATTGGCGATGAACACGACGCGGGTGCGCGGGGTGATCGCGGCGAGGATCGCATCGACATCGGTCGCATAATCCTTGTCGGGCGCGACCACCGGAACGGCGCCCACGCGCCGCGCCGCAATTTCATAGACGGAGAAGCCGTAGCGCACGAACACCACCTCGTCGCCCGCCCCCGCATAGGCGCCGGCGGCGAGATGCAGCACTTCGTCCGAACCCGTGCCGTAGATGACGCGCGCCGGATCGAGGCCATATTTGGCGGCGATCGCTTCGCGCAGCAGCGCGGCGCTGGCGTCGGGATAGCGATCGAGATCGGCGGCGTGGGCGGCGAATGCATCGCGCGCCGCCTGCCCGGTGCCGAGCGGATTTTCGTTCGACGACATCTTGGCGACCTTGCGGCCGTCATCGGTGGTCGAACGGCCCGGCACATAAGGCGCGATCGCCATGATCCAGTCCTTGGGAACGGGCTTGCTGAACGTCTCTGTCATAGCCCGAGGCCCCTAGCGCCCGCGCGCACCGATTGACAAGGCGGCGGCGCGCCCCCTAGCGCTGCGGCGTGCTCGACGACGCCCGCTTCGGCCTTGCCCGCCATGTCCGCCTGCCCGGCCCCTTCAAGCTGGACGGAGGCGCGAGCCTCGCCGAGATCGAGATCGGATACGAAACCTACGGCGCGCTCGACGCCGAGGCGACCAACGCGATCCTGATCTGCCACGCGCTGACCGGCGACCAGCATGTCGCCTCCACCCACCCGCGCACCGGCAAGCCCGGCTGGTGGCAGCGCATGGTGGGCGACGGCAAACCGATCGACCCGGCGCGCCACTTCATCATCTGCGCCAATGTGCTGGGCAGTTGCATGGGATCGACGGGGCCGGCGAGCATCGATCCGGCGACGGGCGCGCCCTATGCGATGCGCTTTCCGGTCATCACCATCCGCGACATGGTGCGCGCGCAGAAAGCGCTGCTCGATCATCTCGGCATCGCGCGGCTGCGCGCGATCGTCGGCGGATCGATGGGGGGGATGCAGGCGCTGAGCTGGGCGGCGACCTATCCGCACCGCGCCGAAGCCTTTGTGGTGATCGCGTCGGCGGCGCGCCATTCGGCGCAGAATATCGCCTTCCACGAAGTCGGGCGGCAGGCGGTGATGGCCGATCCACAGTGGCGGGGCGGCGATTATTATAACGGCGAGCCGCCGGCCGCCGGGCTGGCCGTGGCGCGGATGGCGGCGCACATCACCTATCTTTCCGAAGCCGGGCTGACCGAGAAGTTCGGCCGGCGGCTGCAGGCGCGCCCGGAAAAGCCATTTGGGGAGAAAAGCTTCGGCTTCGACGCCGATTTCCAGGTCGAGAGCTATTTGCGGCATCAGGGGCTGGCCTTCACCGACCGCTTCGACGCCAACAGCTATCTCTACATCACCCGCGCGATGGATTATTTGGACGTGGCCGAGGAACATGGCGGGCGGCTGGCCGACGCCTTCCGCGGCACGCAGGCGCGCTTCTGCATCGTCAGCTTCGACACCGACTGGCTTTATCCCACATCCGAATCGCGCGCCGTCGTCCACGCGCTCAACGCGGCCGGCGCGCCGGTGAGCTTCGTCGAACTGAAAGCGCCTTTCGGGCATGACAGCTTCCTGCTCGACGTGCCCGAGCTCAATCGGGTGGTCGACGGTTTCCTGCGCGCGGGCGAACGGCGATGACCGCGCTGCGCCCCGACCTGGCGGTGATCGCGGCCAATGTCGCCCCCGGCGCCCGCGTGCTCGACGTCGGCTGCGGCGACGGGGCGCTGATGGCGGCGCTGCGCGACACGCGCGGCGTCGATGCGCGCGGGCTGGAGATCGATGCGGAGAATGTCGCGGCGGCGGTGGCGCGCGGCCTTTCGGTCATCCAGGGCGACGCCGACGCCGATCTGGCCGACTATCCCGATGCGGCCTTCGACTATGCGATCCTCAGCCAGACGCTGCAGACGACGCAGCGTCCCGACCGCGTGCTCGACCAGTTGCTGAGGATCGGGACGCGCGCCTTCGTCTCCTTCCCCAATTTCGCGCACTGGCGCGTGCGCGCCTCGCTATTGTGGGGCGGGCGGATGCCGGTGACCAAGCTGCTGCCCGTCGCCTGGTATGAAACGCCCAACATCCATCATGTCACGATCGACGATTTCCGCGCCTATGTGCGCGACCACGGCCTGACCGTCGAAGGGGCGTGGTTCCTCAACCGCGGTCGGCCGACCAGCGCCGCCGCCGCCAATTTCCGCGCGGAGCATGCGGTTTTCCTCTTGCGGCGATAACGACGGACGGAGTTAATTAGCGGCCCGATCGTGCATCCTTCTGTGCCTCGGCGAGTTTGCTGCGTTGCACAACCCTTTCCGCCGGGTTTGAAGGAACTCATATTGCCCTTTCTCGCCAGTCCCTTGCGCTTCCTGATCCATTATGTCGCGACCAGGCCGTTCGGATTCGCCCTGCTGACCGTGCTGGTGGTGTGCGCGTCGGCCAGCGCGGTGGGGGTGCAATATGCGATGAAGCTGCTCGTCGATGCGATGACGGGCGCGGCGCATGACCTGGGCGCCGTCCGCCTCGCGCTGTTCGCCTTTGTCGGCCTCGTCGCGGTCGAGAGCGGCCTGCTGCGCGCGGGCGCCATGCAGCTTTGCCGGATGACCGTTTCGACCGGCGTGCGCATCCGCCTCGACATGTTCGGCCATTTGAGCGGGCACCAATTGTCCTTCTTCCAGAATGAGCGGGCGGGATCGCTGGGCCACCGCGTCAGCGCGCTCACCGGATCGTTCAGCGCGCTGATCCACCGCATCCTGATGGAAATCACCCCTCCGCTGATCGCCTTTGCAGGCGCGTTGCTGATCTTCCTGACCATAGACCTGCGCATGGCGATCGTGCTGGCGCTGATCTTCCTTATCGCGAGCGGCGTGCTGGTGACGCTGGGGCTGCGCGGCGACGTCTATCACAAGGCGTTCGCGCGCAAGGCGAGCAACAGCAGCGGCGAGCTGGTCGACCTCATCACCAATATCCGCGCGGTGAAGGCCTTCGCCGCACGCGAGCGCGAGACCGACCGGCTGCGCGGCTTTTTCGAGGAGGATGCGGCGGCGCAGCGGCGCGGCTGGTTCTTCGTGGAGCGCATCCGCTGCCTGCACGACGTGGCGCTGGTCATCCTCGTCGGCGGCATCTTGCTGTGGGCGGTCGGCTATTGGTCGACCGGCGCGATCACGGCGGGCGACGTGGTCGTCATCAGCGCGATGACCTTCCGCATGCTCAACGGATCGCGCGATCTGGCGATGGCGCTGATCGATACCAGCCAGCAGTTCAGCTATCTGCGCGAAACGCTGGAGATCATCGGCGCGCCGCAGACGTTGACGGACGCGCCCGACGCCCAGCCGCTGCGCCCGAGCAACGGATCGATCCGGCTTGAGAATGTCAGCTTCGGCTATGATCCGCACCGCCCGGTGCTCCATGATCTCAGCATCGAAGTGCCGGCGGGGCAGAAAGTGGGCATCGTCGGCCCGTCGGGCGCGGGCAAATCGACCATCCTCCAGCTCGTCCAGCGCCTCTACGACGTGCAGGCCGGGCGCATCCTGATCGACGGGCAGGCGATCGACGCCGTGACGCAGGACAGCCTGCACGAAGCCGTCGCCGTGGTGCCGCAGGAAGTGTTGCTGTTCCACCGGTCGATCATGGAGAATATCCGCTTCGCGCGCGCCGACGCGACCGACGCGGAAATCCGCCGCGCGGCCGAAGCGGCGCATTGCGACGCCTTCATCCGCGAGATGCCGCACGGCTATGACAGCATCGTCGGCGAGCGCGGAACCAACCTGTCGGGCGGCCAGCGCCAGCGCATCGGCATCGCCCGCGCCTTCCTGAAGGATAGCCGCATCGTCCTGCTCGACGAGGCGACGTCGGCGCTCGACACCGGATCGGAGATCGAGGTGCAGCAGGGCCTCGACGCGCTGATGGCCAACCGCACCGTGCTGGCGGTGGCGCATCGCCTGTCGACCGTCGTCTCCTTCGACCGCATCCTCGTGATCGAGGAGGGCCGCGTTGTCGAGGACGGCCCGCCGATGCGCCTGCTGCGCGAAGGCGGCGCATTCCGCCGGCTGTGGGCGATGCAGGCCGAAGGGCTGGACCGCCCGCTGGCCGAAGCCGCCGAGCCGGCCCCGGCGCGCCCGCCGGCGACGACCGTTTCGCTGCCCATCGCGCTGCCGCGCCCCATGGGCGTCCGCCCCTCGGTGCGCGCGACGCGATGGAGCGGTTTCGCACGCCGCCGTGAATAGCATGCACGATTGACAAACCGCCCGACGCTCCACAGGATCGGCGGTGCGGAACAAGGTCGCTACCGCATCACTGCCGGCATGACCGGCTGGCGTGGCGGGGGTGAGCGATGCCGTTCAAGCGAGCGCATTATTTCGTCATATTGTTGATCGTTGCGACAGGCTTTGCGTTCTGGAGCAGTTATCTGGGCAAGCTGTCGAGCGCGCCGGCCGCCTGGCACCTGCACGGCACGAGCGCCGGGCTGTGGATGGCGATGCTGACGATGCAGAGCTGGTCCGCGAGCACAAGGCGCTTCGCGCTGCACAGCGCCGTCGGCAAGGCGAGCCTTGGGCTCTTCCCCATTTTCTTTGCAGGCGGCTGGGGCGTCATCTGGACGATGGCGAAGGCCACGCCGGACGATATTTTCTATCAGATTTACGGCGCGCGGCTCGGCACGTTCGACATCGTCGCCGATCTTGCCGTGGGCTGGCTCTACTATGTGGCGCTGCGCGACCGGCGCAACGTCCAGCTTCACGCGCGCGCGATGCTGGCGACGCCCATCCTGCTGATTTCTCCGATCCTGGGCCGGGTGTTCGACCATTATGCGCCCGGCCTCATCATCGCCGGGCCGCAGGACTTCTACCTTTTCGCCTATTCGATGCATCTCGCCAATCTCGTCGCGCTGCTGCTGACAGTGTGGCTTTACCGGCAGGCTCCGCGCCATGGCGGCGTGTTCCTGTTCACGGCCGCTATCATCGTGATCCAGAGCATCCTGTTCGAGACGCTGGGCCGGAACGCCGCCTGGCGGGCGTTTTTCGTCAAGATCGGTTCGCTTCCCGAACTGCCCTGGCTGCTGCTGTGGCTGGCGGCGGGTGCGGCGATCGCGTGGTTCGGCTGGACTGCGGGGCGAAGGCCGGCGCTAAAATCGGGGCCTGTCGCCGAAGCCGCCTAAATCGAACGCCGCCGTGAATAGCATGCATGCTTGACAGCATAACCACGCCCGAGGGATCGGCCGCGTGGGCACGAGAGGCGCTTCGGCATCGAGGCGGACTCAAGTGGCAGTGCGGGTAACGTCGCCGTTCGAGCGCGCGCATCCTTTTGCCCTATTGCCGGTCCTCGCCGCAGGCTTCCCCTTTTGGCGCGACTATCGTGCGCTTTCATGCTATGCTGAGCGCATATCGCCCGAAGACCCCTTGGCAGGGCGATAGTTGACAGCAAATCGGTGAGCTGCCGCCCATTGGAGGGAGCTATACGATGTCCACATTCCATATACGTCGCGCCAAGGAAGAAGCCTTGAAAGCCCTGGATGCGAAATGCCTCCAATCACGGCATGCCCATGAACGGCTCGCGCGTGAATATCATCGGATGGCATTCGAGATCGGCATCTCGCCTATCGCCCCGACGGGATGACTTTTGCCGATGATGGGAACTCTGCCCGCAAGCTTCTACCGCCGCTGGTCGGCGGAAGCAGCGACGATCGCACTGACAACATCGGAGTCCAGGATGCATGATCGCTGCGTCCATTCCGCCAACATATGGAGCCTTATCGCCGACGCCATAGACAGTGGCGACAGTGCGCAACTCGCGTCGCTGACGATGAACCTGACTTATTTGGTCGATGATCGCATCTTGGCGATTTAGTTAATCGGCTAAAGTCTTAGCGCGCCGCCTTTACGGCGGCTTGCTTGGAGCGCTCCATCTCGCTCGACAAAAGCCGCGCCGCCATTGAGCGCCACGCCGCTTCGGCGCGCAGGCAACGTTCACGGACATTGTTCAAGGTCGCCTGCTCCGCGTCTCGCGCACATTCGGCGGCGCGAGCCAGATAGAAGTTGCTGGTAACGGACATCGCCAGTTCCTGTATCGAAAGGGGAAACGATTTCAGCGGTTCGACTGACTACGGGAACAGCGGGGTCCGCCGCCGACTAGCGGCGACGGCGCGACGGTGCTCCCCCCATTGCCGGTGTGCGCTCGCGGAAGATAATCCTCCCCTTCCCCAGATCATAGGGAGTCATCTCGACCTGAACACGGTCGCCGACAATCGAGCGGATGCGATAACGCCGCATCTTTCCGGCAGTATAGGCGACAATGAGCACATCATTCCCGAGACGGACGCGGAAGCGTCCATCCGGCAGAATCTCCTCGATCGCGCCGCCGAGGACCAGGAGATCCTCTTTAGCCAACAGATCAGACCGACTGGAGATTTACGGCCGACTGCTTGCCACGCTGATCGGTTTCGACATCGTAGCTGACCTTCTGATCCTTGTTCAGCGTCTGCATGCCCGAGCGCTCAACAGCGCTAATGTGCACAAAGCTGTCGCTTCCACCATCTTCGGGCGAGATGAAGCCATAGCCTTTGTCAGTATTGAAAAATTTGACGGTCCCGATGGGCATGAATTTTCCTCTCACGAGAATATTGGACCCGATCACAAAGGACATGACCGAGGCTGGTAGCGCGAGAAAGGAAAAAGCGGCCTGATGACCTCAAAATCCGTCGCAGGCGACGTTAGCATTTCATCTGTATCTCAGATGAGAACATCAGTCAAATTGTTATGGAATATAATAGATTTCTGCTCGAAATTCTGGATATATTATGTCGCTTTTGAAGGAACCGGAGTGACGCCGGTAAGATCAACGGTCGGCCAGCCATTTTCCCCTGGTGCGGCTCGTCAGGTGGAAATGCTCGCCGCGATCGCAGTGATAGGGCCTGAGCGCGAGACCCGATTCCGCGATCGCCCGCAACGCATCAGCCTCGGTCGCATAGCGCGCCTTGCGCCGGCAGATGCTCAGCCGCGTGCGCACCGACAGCTTAAGCCTTAAGCCCGTCGCTCAGCAGGTCGCCGGCGATGCGCGCCACCTCTTCGGGCGACAGGTCGTCGTCCCAGATGCCATAGCGCAACCCCAGGAACACGTTCATGCCCATGATCGCCCAGGCATGAACCTCGCCGACATCGGCGCGGACCTCGCCGCGCTTCGCCGCCGCTTCGAGGCGCGTGCGGATGCGATCGACGGTGTTGCGATAATGGCTGCGATAGCTGTCGGCGTCGACGAACTCCGCCTCGTCGATGATCCTATAGACTTCCTTGTGCGCGCGCGCGAATTCGAGAAAGTGGAGCAGGCCGGCATGTTCGGCGGCGAGCTGATCGGGGGCCGCAGCGATGTGGGGGGCGACATGATCGCGCACCTGCGCCGTCATATCGCTGACCAGCGCGCGGAACACCGCCTCCTTGGAATCGAAATAGGTGTAGAAACTGCCAAGCGCGACGCCCGCGCGGTGCGTGATCTGGCTGATCGAGGCGTCGTGAAATCCCTTTTCCGCAAACTCGCCCGCCGCGGCGTCGAGAATGGCGCGCAGCGTGCGCCGCCCGCGTTCGGTGCGCGGCACCTTCGCCCCTGCGACAGGCTGGCGGGCTGTTGCAGCACTGCCACGCGCTTCGGACAATATCCCCTCCTTCGCGACCGAAGTTGAAACCCGGTTCAGCTTTCATTATACGGTGGATCGAAACCGGCACAACCCGCCGCATGAGCGGGGTGCCCAGAGGGAGGATGGCATGATCAGCACCACCAGCATTTCCGCGCGCGCCCTGTTCAGGCTCGGCGTCGCCGCAGCGGCCTTCGCCGCCGTTCCCGCAGTCGCGCAGGACGTCGCCCCCACCGCCTCGACCACCGACGCCAGTTCCGGCGACGTCGATTCGGGCGAGATCGTGGTCGTGGCGCGCAAGCGCGAGGAACGGCTGATCGACGTGCCGATCGCCATCACCGCGCTGACCGCCACCGATCTGGCGCGCACGCAGGCGATCGACCTGGGCGGCATCCAGGGCACGGTGCCCAACGTCAATCTGGTGCAGGGGCGCGGATCGACGTCCAACGCCAATATCTTCATCCGCGGCGTCGGCCAGCCCGATGCGCTGCAGACGTTCGACCCCGCAGTCGGCATCTATGTCGACGGCGTCTATATGAGCCGCATCCAGGGCGCGCTGTTCAGCCTGTTCGACGTGGACCATATCGAGGTGCTGCGCGGACCGCAGGGCACGCTCTATGGCAAGAACACGATCGGCGGCGCAGTCAACATCGTCTCGAAGCGCCCCGACCTCGACACGCTGACCGCCGCCGGCAGCGTGACCTATGGCCGGTTCGACCAGTGGCTTCTCAACGGCTATGTCTCGGCCCCGATCGTCGCCGACAAGGTCGCGCTGAGCCTTGCCGGCGTCTATGATAAGCGCGACGGCATCGTCACCGATCCGCTGACCGGCCGCAAATATAATGACCGCAACACCCTCGCCGGCCGCGCAATCCTGCGCGTGCAGCCGACCGAGCGTTTCGATTTCACCATTTCGGGCGATTATACGCGCCAGCGCACCGCGCCGACGCTGGGCTACGCCACCGCGCCGCTGACGCAGACCGATTTCGTGACCGGCGTGCGCGTCGCCAAGCCGGCCTATCCCTATGGCAAATACGATTTCAAGGCGTCGACCAGCCTGCAGCCCGGCCAGGGCCAGCGACTCGACCACTGGGGCGTCTCGCTCAACATGAATTACGAGCTGACCGACGCGCTGACGCTGACCTCGATCACCGCCTATCGCAAGCTGAAGCCCGATTATTATCTGGATTTCGACGCGACCGAGCTGGAGATCGCCGACGCCTTCGTGGGATTCCGCCAGCACCAGTTCAGCCAGGAAGTCCAGTTGAAGCTGGATACCGAGCGGCTGAAGGGCGTGTTCGGCCTTTATTATCTGAACGAGAAAGTGACCTCGCATCAGGAATCCTATGACGACTCCCTGTTCACGTTGCTTGGCGGACCCATCACCTTCACGCGCTTCATCGACGACGATCAGCGCACCAAAAGCTATGCCGCGTTCGGCCAGCTTACCTACGAGCTGACCGACAAGCTCTCGTTCACCGGCGGCCTGCGCTACACCAAGGAGAAGAAGCGCTACGACCGCATCACGACGACGGCGTCGTCGCTGGCGGCGCTGAACCGCGTGACCTTCGCCTTCCCGCAGAACCTGCCCGCGCCCTATAATGCCGACGATTCGGTGAGCTTCGACGCATGGACGCCCTCCTTCACCCTGTCCTACAAGCCCTCGCGCGACAGTCTGATCTACGTCTCGGCGTCGCGCGGCTTCAAATCGGGCGGGTTCAACGGCCGCGCCAATTCGATCGCGGACGTGACCGAAGTGGTCAACGGCGTGCCGACCATCGTCCCCTATTTCAAGCCCGAGACGGTGTGGACCTATGAAGGCGGCGCAAAGGCGGCTTTCCTCGGCGGGCGCGTCCGCCTGTCTGGCGACGTTTTCTATTCGGATTACAAAGACTTCCAGGCGCGCGTCGGCGGCGGCAGCGCGGGCGCTTTCCCGGTGCTCAACGCCGGCAAGCTGCGCATCTGGGGCATCGAGAGCGAAATGGCGGTCGAGCCGGCGCGCGGGTGGAACATCCGCACCAGCCTCGGCTATCTCGACGCCAAATATCAGCGCTTCGACGACGGGCGGCGGCCGCCGACCTTCTCGTGCAACCCCACCGGGCAGCGCGTGGTGTGCAAGCCCGCCTTCGCGCCCCCGATCAGCTTCTCGGTCGGCAGCGACTATCGCTTCGACCTGGGCGGCGCGGGCAGCATCACGCTGGGCGGCGATGCGCGCTTCGTCGACAAGCAATATCTGTCGATCGACAATCGCCCGGGGCTGACCGAGAACGGCTACTGGATCGCCAACGCCTATGTGCAATATGACGCGCCCGGCCAGCGCTGGTATCTGCGCGGCGGCGTGAAGAATATCGGCGACACGGTTTACAAGACCGACGGCCAGGAGTTCTCCAGCGTGGGCAACATCCAGACCGCTTATTATGGCGATCCGCGCACCTGGTCGATCACCGCCGGGTTCAAATTCTGAGCGTAACGCTCATCCCGAACGCATAGGACTGGCCGGGGGCGATTTCGATCACCCCCGGCTTGTCGCGGAAATCGCGATCGAAGCCTTCGGGATCGGCGACGCCCTGCCAGGGCTCGATACAGATGAACGGCGCGCCGGGCTTGCTCCAGATGCCGAGCCAGGCGGCGTCGGGATAAGCGATCTCGAGGCTGGGGCCGCCTGCCGCGCCATAGACGAGCGAGCAGCTTTCGAGCCGTTCGAGGATGAGCACATCGCGCACAAAGAGATCGTCGGTGAGGGCGAGGCGCGTGCCCTCGACCGGCGTAGCTTCGGGCATCGGCAGTTGCAGGCCGCCGGCATCGAGGCGACGGACGGCGTGCGGTTCGGCCTGGTCGAAATCAAGCTTGTGGTCCTGTCGCGCCGCATCGCCGAGCGGCCAGCGAAAAGCTGGATGAAAGCCGATGCTCGCCGGCAGCGCGATGGCGTCGCGATTGATGATCGTCGCGGTGATCGCGAGCGTCGCGCCGGTCAGGCGGTAATCAAGCTCCAGCGCGAAGGCGAAAGGATAGGCCGCACGCGTCTCCGCATCATCCTCCAGCCGGAACCGGGCATGATCGCTCGCCTGCGCGACGAGCGCGAAGGTGCTGCGGCGCGCGAAGCCGTGGCGGGGCAGCGCATAGCCCTTGCCCGCCAGCCGATAGCGGTCCCCCGCCAGCGCCCCGACGATCGGGAAGAGGATCGGCGCACGCCCGCCCCACCAGGCGGGATCGCCGTCCCACAACAGTTCGCGCCCATCAGCGGCGGCGAGGCGCTGAAGCTCGGCGCCCAGGGGTGCGATTTCGGCGCTGAGCGCATCGGACGCGATGGCGACCGACGCGCCCATCAGCCGCGCAGCGTCGCGCCGAGCTTGGCGGCGGCGGCGACGACCTTCGCCGCGATCGCCGACAGATCCTCCTCGGCGAAACTTTTCTCGACCGGCTGGAGCGTCACTTCGACCGCGAGCGACTTCAGCCCCTCGGGCACGCCCTGGCCGGTGAAGAGATCGAACAGCCGCGCCGAGACGATCGCCGCCTTGTCCGCGCCCCTCACCGCGCGGACGAGCGCGTCGGCGGCGAGATCGGCGGGAACGAGAAAGGCGAAGTCGCGCGTCACCGCCTGCAACGCGGGCGGCGCATAGGCTGGACGCATCCGGCCCGCCGCGCGCCGCGCGGGGATGGCGTCGAGGAAAATCTCGCCCGCCACCACGACGCCGTCGAGATCGAGCGTCCGGGCGAGCGCGGGATGAAGCACGCCGAACTCGGCAAGCACGGCCTTGGGGCCAAGGCGCAGCGTCGCCGAGCGGCCGGGATGATAAGCAGCCGAAGCTTCGCCCATCACCTGCAGGTTTTCGACCGGCGCGCCCGCCGCGCCGAGCAACGCGAGCGCCTCCGCCTTGGCGTCGAACGCGTCGAAGGGCTGCGCCTTGCCCGTCCGCCAGCCGCGCGGCGCGCGATCGCCGCCCAGCACGAAGCCAAGCGTCAGCCGCTCGCTATCGGCGAGATAGCGACGCCCGACTTCAAACAGACGGATCGTCTCCGCACCGCGATCGGCATTGCGCCGCACGGCGGCGAGCAGGCCGGGAAGCAGCGAGGGGCGCATCACCTTCAGATCCTCGCTGATCGGATTAGCGAGGCTCCACGCACCGCCGCCGAACAGGGCGGCTTCGCTCTCGGCGATGAAGCTCCACGTCACCGCTTCGTTCAGCCCGCGCGCGGCCGCCGTGCGGCGCACGCGACGCTCGACGAGCTGATCGGGGGTCGCGGTCGGCCGCGCGACGCCGGGCGCGCGATCGAGCGGGACCGACGGCACATTGTCGATGCCGGTTATGCGGACGACTTCCTCGACCAGATCGGCCGGGCCGTCGACGTCGCGACGCCAGCTCGGCACCGTCACGCTGAACGGCGCATCGCCCGCAACGACGAAGCCGAGGCGTTCGAGGATCGCGCGCTGTTCGGCCGCCGCCACGTCGACGCCGCCGAGGCGTGCGCAGAGGCCGGGATCATAGGCGATCGTCCTGGCCTCGATCGGCGGACGGCCGGCGCGCGTGATCCTGCTCGGCGTCCCGCCGCAATGATCGAGCACCAGCCGCGTCGCGATGGCGAGGCCGTCATCAAGGAAGGCGGGATCGACGCCGCGCTCGAAGCGCTGGCGCGCGTCGCTGGTGAGGCCGAGCTTCTGCCCCGTCCGCGCGATATGATCGGGATCGAACCAGGCGCATTCGATGATGACGTCGGCGGTCGCGCCGGACACGCCCGAATGTTCGCCGCCCATGATGCCGCCAATGTCATGCACGGCCACATCGTCGGCGATGACGGTCATCGTCTCGTCGAGCGTATAGCTCTTGCCGTTGAGCGCCAGCACCTGTTCGCCCGCCTTCGCCTTGCGCGCGACAAGCCCGCCGACGAGCTTCGCCCGGTCATAGACGTGCAGCGGACGGCCGAGATCGATCGAGACGAAATTGGTGATGTCGACAAGGGTCGATATCGGCTTCTGCCCGATCGCCTTGAGCTTTGCCGCCATCCATGCCGGCGCCGCGCCGTTGGTCACGCCAGACACGGCCTGCGCATAGAAGGCGGGGCAGCCTTCGGGATCGCGCGTCTGCACGTCAGGCGCGGGATCGCCGCCGTCGATCGGATCGAGCGAGGCCATGCGATAGACGCCGGCCAGCGGCTTCAGCGCGCCAAGGCCCGCGGCGGCAAGATCGCGCGCGATGCCGCGCACGCCCATGCAATCCTGCCGGTTGGGCGTGATCGCGATATCGAAAAGCGGATCGTCGAGCCCCGCCCAAGCGGCATAGCCTTCGCCCACCGGCGCATCGGCCGGCAGCTCGATGATGCCGTCATGCTCCTCGCCGAGCTGAAGCTCGCGCACCGAGCACATCATGCCCCGGCTCTCGACGCCGCGGATCGCGGCGACCTTCAGCGTGATGTCGCTGCCCGGCACATAGGCGCCGGGCGCGCCGAACACGCCGACCAGCCCCGCACGGGCATTGGGCGCGCCGCAGACGACCTGCACGGGGCCGTCGCCCGCATCGACCGACAGCACCTGCAGCTTGTCCGCCTGCGGATGACGCTCGGCGGTCAGCACCCTGGCGATGCGGAACGGCGCGAGCGCCTCGGCCGGATTGACGACGCTTTCGACCTCAAGCCCGATGCGGGTGAGCGCATCCGCCACCTGATCGACGGTCGCGTCGGTTTCCAGATGCTCCTTGAGCCATGACA
The DNA here is from genome assembly GCA_003240855.1 of Sphingomonas sanxanigenens. Classification (GTDB taxonomy): domain Bacteria; phylum Pseudomonadota; class Alphaproteobacteria; order Sphingomonadales; family Sphingomonadaceae; genus Sphingomonas_L; species Sphingomonas_L sanxanigenens_A. The sequence goes on along the minus strand of QFNN01000021.1, from coordinate 2,260 downwards.
GAGTGAACTTCATGCGCCGACTCCCGCCGAGAGGGTGGGAATGTCGAGGCTCTGGAAGCCGTAATGGCGCAGCCAGCGCAGATCGCCGTCGAAGAAGGCGCGCAGATCGTCCATGCCATATTTGAGCATGGCGAGGCGATCGACGCCGGTGCCGAAGGCGAAGCCCTGCCACTCCTCAGGATCAAGGCCGCACGCCTCGATCACCTTGCGGTGAACCATGCCGCTGCCCAGCACCTCCATCCAGCCTTCGGATCCGCCTATCACCCGCCTGCCCTTCTCGATCGAATAGCCGACATCGACCTCGACCGAAGGCTCGGTGAAGGGGAAATAGCTGGGCCGCAGCCGCAGCACGATGTCGTCACGCTCGAAGAAAGCCTTGAGGAAGGTCTCCAGCGTCCAGCGCAGATGACCGAGATGGATGCCGCGATCGATCACCAGTCCTTCGATCTGGTGGAACATCGGCGTGTGCGTCGCATCGCTGTCCGACCGATAGACGCGGCCGGGGGCGATGATGCGAATGGGAGGCTGCTGGCTCGTCATCGTGCGGATCTGCACGGGCGAGGTGTGCGTCCTGAGCAGCATCTTCTTCCCGTCCTTCTCGTCGGGGAAGTAGAATGTGTCATGCATCGCGCGCGCCGGATGGCTCTCGGGAATGTTGAGCGCGGTGAAGTTATGCCAGTCGTCCTCGATCTCCGGACCCGAGGCGACGGCGAAGCCGAGGTCGGCGAAGATCTCGGCCAGCTCATCCATGACCTGGCTGACGGGGTGAACCGATCCGCGCGGAGCCTCCGGCGCGGGCAGCGTCATATCGACCGCTTCGGACGCGAGGCGAGCCTCCAGCGCGGCGGCCTCGAACGCATCCTTGCGCGCGGCGATCGCGCCGGCCACCGCCTCGCGCAACCCGTTGATCAGCGGGCCTTGCACCTGCCGTTCCTCGGGGCTCATCCCGCCCAGCGTCTTGAGCAGCGCGCTCACCGACCCCTGCTTGCCGAGCGCGGCCACCCGCACGGCCTCAAGCGCATCGAGGCCCGCAGCGCCCGCGACGGCCGCGAGGATTTGGGTCTTAAGTTCATCCACGTCTGTCATGGGGCGGGCTTAAAGCCGAGAGAGCGCGAAAAAGCAAAGGTGATGAGCATTGCCGCGCAGGAAAAGCCACGGCCGCAAGCAGCGATTGTGGAACGGACCTCGCCCGACATGGTTGACAGGCGAGTCCCCGGCCTGCGAGGTGACGGACGGTGTCTGAGTGGAGATTATGATGTCTGACGAAAAGCCCGGTGGCCGCCACAGCGGATCCGATAAGCGCAAATGGGTGGCGGCGGGCGTCGGCATCGGATCGGCGGCGATCGTCGCCGCGCTGCTCTACGCCAGCCAGCATCGCCGCAAGCCGGCCGCGCCGGCCAAGCCGATCGACCCCGAGGAAAAGGCGACCGACTGAGTCGCATTCCCGTTCGCGCCTGCCGACGATGGGCGACGGACCGCGCACAAACAAAAGGGGCGGCGACGCCAAGCGCCGCCGCCCCTTGAGGCATCCTCTGCTTTTTATTCGGTTCAGGCGGCGACGCGCGCGCCTTCCGGGAGAGCGGCCTTCACCTGCGCGACGATCGCGCTGAAGGCTTCGCCCTCGTGCATCGCGATGTCGGCCAGGACCTTGCGGTCGAGATCGATATTCGCAAGCTTGAGGCCGTGGATGAACACGCCGTAGGTCAGGCCTTCGGCGCGGACAGCGGCGTTGATGCGCTGGATCCACAGGGCGCGGAAGCTGCGCTTCTTAACCTTGCGGTCGCGATAGGCGTATTGGCCGGCCTTTTCGACGGCCTGGCGCGCAATGCGGATCGTGTTCTTGCGACGGCCATAATAGCCCTTCGCCTGTTGCAGAATCCTCTTGTGCTTCGCCTTGGTGGTCGTGCCACGCTTCACTCGTGCCATGTCGCGTGCTCCTTACTTGAGGCCATAGGGGGCCCACGCCTTCACCGTCGCCGTATCGGCGTCGGAGAGGACGGAGGTGCCGCGATTCTGGCGGATATACTTGGCGTTGTGGCTGATCAGGCGGTGACGCTTGCCAGCGACGCCGTGCTTGATCTTGCCCGTCGCGGTGATCTTGAAGCGCTTCTTCACACCGCTCTTGGTCTTCAGCTTGGGCATTTTCGTCTCCTTATGTTCGACGATTGCAGACGGCCTCGGCAGCCCATACAGCCGGACAGTCTCTCGATCGCATGAAGGCGGGGCGCATAACCGAAAGAGGCGGGCAATGCAACCGCGC
>QFNN01000172.1 GCA_003240855.1 Sphingomonas sanxanigenens | reverse complement strand
AGATGATCGGCAAGGTCATAGTGATATATCCGGGTTGCCCCACTCGCCTGACGGATCACACGGCGATCGAGCCCGTCATAAGTCATCGCCGACAGGGTCGAGCTGGGCGTCGTCACCGACGTAAGGCGATCAGCGCCATTATAGACCAGGGTCAGATCGGTCGCCGCGCCCCTGTCGTCGCCACTGACATTGCCGCTCGCCGTGTAGGAGAAGCCGCGAACAGTGCTTCCGGTCGCAATGCTCGAAAGCCTGTTCGATGTGGCCGCATAGGCATAGCTGCTGCTCGTGGTCGTCGAGCCATCATTATACTGCTCGGTCAGACGGTTTCCGATCGCATCATAAGTCCAGTCGAGCGTTCCGAACTGGCCCTGGGCATGCTCCAGCCTATCGAGCGCGTCATAGTTGAAGACGAGGTTGCGGGCCGAGGCGATATTGTCGGTTACGGCCGTGATATTGTCCGCCGCGTTCCAGGTGAATGCGAGATCCTGGATCGTCGCCGTAGCGCTGATCGCGGTGACTGCGGTCAGTCGGTAATCAAGGTCGTGCCCAAATGTCGTCGCGACGCCGTTGGCATGCGTGAACGACTGGAGCGGGCCGAACGGCAGATAGGTGGCGCTGGCAAGCACCGGGCGAACCGGCATCGCTGTACCGTCCTTCGTCGTGATGCCTGCGATGCGCCCAGCCGTATCATAGGCATAAGTGACGATCCGCCCTGACGGATAAATGATCGAAGTGACTCGGCCAACGTCGTCATATGCATAGCTGGTCGCAAAGGCTTGGCCCGACACCATATGCGTTTCCAGAACGCGATTGCCGCGATCGTCATAACGATAGCGGGTCGTACCGCTCGGATCAGTCAGCCCCGTCAGCAGGCCGATGCCCTTGTTGCCCGAACTCGCATCGTCATAGCTGAACGTCACGTTCTCGCCGGGCGTCGCGGGGTATTGACGAGAGGTAATGCGATTAAGCGCATCATAGGTCATGTTGGTCACGACGCCGCGCGCATCGGTCTGACTGGTCGCGTTGCCCGCCTTATCTCGCTGATAGACGGTGACGCCGGTATCAGAGCTCGTCATCTGAATGACGTCTCCGAAGCCGTTTCGGACATAGCTTGTCGGCAGGCTGCGCTGGTCGGCGACCGAGCTCAGCATGTTCTGCGTATCATATCCGTTAGTCGCCGTTCCGCTCAATGCGTCGGTCGTACTCGTCTGACGATTGAGTATGTCATATGCGAACCCGGTCACCCGCGAGAGCGGATCCGACGAACTGACGACATTGCCTTCGACGTCATAGGTCAACGTCGTCGTCTGGCCGCCGGCGCCGATCAGCTGGCGGACACGGCCGAGCTCATCGTTGACCTGGCTCAACTGTTTGGTGGTCGTCCCCCCCGCTGTTTTGGTGGTCTGGCCGGTGAGGTTGCCCATCGCGTCGTAGCCGAACTCGACACGCTCGCCGACATTGTTTGTCGTGGCGGCGACCCGTTGGCCGGAATCATATTCGAAACCAACCCACGTCCCGTCAGCAAGCGTCACGCGCCTGAGCAGCCCTTCGAGATCATAGGCCATCGTCGTCACGACCTCGCCAGCAACGCTCTTCAACCGGCGCTCGATAAGCCGACCTTCGCCGTCATAAGTCAGATCGCTCTCGGTCCCGTTGAGATCGAAGACCTTGCCAGGACGGCCGTTGCCGTCGAACTGGCTGTACTGAATGACTTGCCCCAAGGCATTGGTCACGCTGGTGAGATTGCCCGCCGTGTCATAGCTGTTGGTCGTAACGTCAGAAACATCCGTCCGCGGCCCGTCGACCGTGAGCACCCGCCCCTGACTGTCATAAGTGTAGTCGGCGATCCGCGTCTGGCCGTTGGTCGAATAAGGCACGGTCTGCGACGTTGTGTCGGTCAGTTTTTCCTGCGTGACTCGGCCAACGGTATCGCGGGCGAAATCGCTGGTCAGACGCGGCGCAACGATCTTGGTCGGCAGATTGAGCGTCGAGAACCAGGTATAGGTCTCAGTCTGCTGGAGCGCCGTACCCGCAGCACGACGAATGGTCGTCGGCCGGCTGGAACTGTCATAGACGAACTCGGTGCGCTGGCCGTTCTTGTCAACTGTCGCCGTTACATTCTCATTGCTGCCGATTTCCCACGACTGCGTATCCGCTAACGCATTGGCGCTGGCGAGACCAACAATGCCGGTCAGGCGCACCCACTGACGCCCGTTGAGATTGAAATACTGATAGACATAATCGGTCTGACGACCGAGCGCGTTCATCACCCGTGTCTTCAACTGGCCCGCAACGCTCGCGTCGTAGGTGAACGTCAGGGTCTCGGTGCCATCGGCCTTGCCCGAGGAAATCACCCGCCCGAGGCCGTCGTAAGCATAGTGGGCGATCGGTGCATTCCCCGGCCCAAATATATCGGTCACATAATGAGGAAGGCGCTCATCATTATATTCATATCGCTCCGAGGAGATCAGAGTGTCGTCGGCGCGGCGATGCTCGAACAGGGTGAGTTTCGGGACCGTCACCCAAGCTCCATCAGCATAACTATAGGATAGATACGTCCCATCAGGCAGATCGATCCGCGAAGGCGTATAGTCGCCTCCGGTGACGGTCAGTGTCCTACCGCCCGGCCCTTGGATCGAAGCCAATGTGCGAGATGCCGTCGTAGCATTATAGATATAAGTGATCTTATAGTCGTCGGCGTAGGCATGCTGGACGGGTATGACCGTGTCCCACGCCCCAGGCGAAGATCCGCCTGATGATGACACGATGAAAGACTGCCCATCCCCGAAGCGCATCAACCATTGCGCGTCATTGCCTTGAAAATAGGCCACCGCCTGCGATTGCGTCGGCGGCGTGAACATGGGCACCAGCGTGATCTTGAGACGCTCGCTCCAGTTGTAGAAATTCGTTCCATACAGGAAATATCCGCCGGTCTGGGTTGGCGCGCCCGTAAACAGAAATTGTGTGCCGTCCCCAGTGACGAACAGCATCGTCAACGTATTCTGCGTAAGCTGTGTGATCTTACCATAGACAGGAAGAAGACCACTCCATCCCCGACCGAACGTATCCTTAATGAGTTCAGTTGTAGGTGACGTATCGTAATGGCGGCTAATTTTAAGACGCCCCGTCGCATCGACATAATCTAGTCGATCGAGCATTTTCGCGCCGTTGGCACCCAAGACCGGATTACCTATTTTCGGCTGAGAAGGTGCGCCGAGGTCGTTCGGACCGAGGGAGCATGTCTTGCAAGGAGGCCTCGCCACCGCTACGCAAGTGCTTGGGATAGGGCGTTCTTTGGTGAAGGCCTCGGTATATATGCTGTTGGGTACACCCTTCACGCAACGGAGCGTCGAATTGCCGGGAAGGATCGTGTTGGTTCGGTTGGTCCACACACATCTATAAGATCGAAGTGGACTTGTCGCCTCTTCTGTAGGC
>QFNN01000020.1 GCA_003240855.1 Sphingomonas sanxanigenens | reverse complement strand
GGTCAAGCAGCGCCGCGAATCGATCGAGATGTACGCCAAGGGCGGCCGCGCCGAACTCGCCGCCGCCGAAGAGGCCGAAGTCGCGGTGATCGAGCGCTTCCTCCCCCAGATGCTGTCAGAGGACGAGACCGTTGCCGCGATCGAGGCGATCAAGGCCGAGATCGGCGCGACCGGCGTCAAGGACATGGGCAAGGTGATGGCCGAACTGAAGGCGCGCCACGCCGGCACGCTCGACATGTCGAAGGCCAGCGGCCTCGTAAAGGCCGCGCTGGCGTAAAAATCTCCCCTCCCGCGCGCGGGAGGGGTCGGGGGTGGGCATGCCGGAGTTCCAAAGACGCCCAACGTTGCTTGCCCAACGACTCCGCCGTGAAGCCACGCCCGCCGAACGAGCGCTCTGGTACCACCTTAGCGCAAGAAAACTGGCTGGCTTCAAGTTTAGTCGCCAGATGCCGGTCGGCCCTTTCATCTGCGATTTCCTCTGCCGGACGGAACGGCTGGTCATTGAGCTGGACGGCTACAGCCACGATCTGACGCAGGAACGGGATGCCAGTCGCGACCGCTGGCTGCGGCGTCGCGGCTATCGTATCCTGCGCTTCACCAACCGCGAAGTTTCGGACAATATCGACGGCGTGCTCTTCACCATCGCACGAATACTGGCTGCCGCCCCACCCCCGACCCCTCCCGCAAGCGGGAGGGGAGGTGAGTCATGAGCCTCTCCGCCGCCTTCCTCGACGAACTGCGCGCGCGCACCACGCTGTCGGCGCTGATCGGCAAGACGGTGAAGCTCCAGCGCGCGGGGCGGGAGTTTCGCGCCTGCTGTCCGTTCCATAATGAAAAGACGCCGAGCTTCTACGTCAATGACGAGAAGGGCTTTTATCACTGCTTCGGCTGCTCGGCGCATGGCGACGCAATCCGCTGGCTGACCGACCAGCGCGGACTGCCTTTCATGGATGCGGTGAAGGAACTCGCCGCCGTGGCGGGCATGGAAGTCCCCGCCCCCGATCCGCGGTCCGCCGAAAAGGCCGAGCGCGCCGATACGCTCCACGGCGTGATGGCCGAGGCGCAGCGCTGGTTCGGCGAACAGCTCGACGGGATCGCCGGCGCCGCGGCGCGCGCCTATCTCGACAAGCGCGGCGTTACCGATGCCACGCGCCGCGCCTTCGGGCTCGGCTTCGCGCCCGATTCGCGCGGCAAATTGCGCACCGCCCTCAAATCGGCGGGCGATCCGCTGCTCGTCGAGGCCGGGCTGCTGATCCAGGTCGAGGAGAAGGAGCCTTACGATCGCTTCCGCGACCGGCTGATGATCCCGATCCGCGACCAGCGCGGCCGCGTCATCGCCTTCGGCGGCCGCATCATCGGACAAGGCGAGCCCAAATATCTCAACTCGCCGGACACCCCGCTCTTCGACAAGGGGCGCACGCTCTATAATCTCGACAAGGCGAGCGCCGCCGCGCGCAAGGCCGGACGAATCATCGTCGTCGAAGGCTATATGGACGTGATCGCGCTCGCGCAGGCGGGGATCGGCGAGGTCGTCGCCCCGCTCGGCACCGCACTCACCGAAGCGCAGCTCGAACGCCTGTGGCGAATCGCCGAAGTCCCCATCCTCTGCTTCGACGGCGACGGCGCGGGGCAGAAAGCGGCGGTGCGCGCCGCGATGCGCGCGCTCCCGCTGCTCGAACCGGGCCGTTCGCTCAGCTTCCTCACGCTGCCGGGCGGTCAGGACCCCGACGATCTGGTGCGCGCCGGCGGCCCCGCCGCTTTCGAGTCGCTGCTCGCCAGTCCCGAGCCGCTCGTCGACCGCCTGTGGCGACACGCGCTCGATGAAGGCCCCCTCGACACGCCCGAGCAGCGCGCCGGACTTCGCCGCCGGTTGAACGACATTGCCCAGTCGATCGGCGATTCGGATGTCCGCCAGCAATATCAGGCCGAGTTTCGCGAGCGTTTCGAGGCGCGCTTCCTCACGCGCCGGCGCAACGATCAGCGCCGCGACTTCGGCGGCCGCAGCGGTCGCGGCGGCAACTGGCGCGAGCCGCCGCGCCCCGTCTCCACCGTCGCGCGTAGCGTGAGCACCGGCGGAATCGAGCGCGTTCTGGCCAAGGGCATCGCCGCCGGGCTGCTGCGATTCCCCGATGAAATTGCACGCCATATGGAGGCTTTGACCGCGCTTCGCTTCCACGATCCGGCGCTCGGGCGACTCATGGCGGCGCTCATCGATGTCGCGATCGCCGATCAGACGCTTGATCCCGGGCGACTATCCACCATATTGGCGCTATCCGAGTATAATGATGTCGCGCGGGAGCTGCTCCGGGCGGACAGCCTGCCTTTCTCCTTCACCCGCAGGGATGCGGAGCCGGAGAAAGCGCGGGCCGATCTTGGCGAGGCCATCCAGGTGATGGTCTCTCGGCCGGAAGTCGATGCGGCGCTGCAGGAAGCCACGGGGCGGCTTCAGGCGCGGTTCGACGAAGAAACTTTTGCCGAGCAGCAGCGTCTGCTTGGTCTGAGGAACGAAGTGGAGCGGCGTCTTGCAAACCTGATGCAGGACGGCGAGGGCGACCAGTAATTTCGAAGGCGGTTAAATGGCGAAAACGAACGGCGGCGGCGACAGCAACGACAAGGTGGAAACCGGCGATGCGCCGCTGATTGATCTCAACGAAGCGTCGGTCAAGAAGCTGATCGCCCGCGCCCGCAAGCGCGGCTACATCACCTATGACGAGCTGAACGAGGCTTTGCCGCAGGACCAGATGTCGTCCGACCAGCTCGAGGACATCATGTCGGCGCTCAACGAGATGGGCGTCAACATCGTCGAGAATGAGGACGCCGGCGAGGACGGCGAGGAACAGCCGCAGCAGGACGACGACGAGGTCGAAGGCGTCGATTCGGTCGACGGCCCGGCCCCCTCCGTCGGCGAGAAGAAGAAGGAGACGGTCGATCGCACCGACGATCCCGTCCGCATGTATCTGCGCGAGATGGGCGCGGTCGAGCTGCTCAGCCGCGAAGGCGAGATCGCGATCGCCAAGCGCATCGAGGCCGGCCGCGACACGATGATCCTCGGCCTGTGCGAAAGCCCGATCACCTTCAACGCGATCATCGGCTGGTCCGAGGCGCTCAACGAAGGCCATATGCAATTGCGCGAGATCCTCGATCTCGACGCGATGCTCTCGAAGGATCCCTCGCCCGACAGCCTCGAGGACGAAGAAGGCGTCGACGGCGAGATTTCAGAGAAGAATGCCGGCCCGTCCTTCAAGGAAGAGGATGATGTCGAGGAAGTCTCGGCCGACGAGGACGACGAGGAATCGATGACCGAGCGGCGCGCCAAGCGCCCGGCCGAGGAAGAGGATGAGGACAATACCCTCTCGCTCGCCGCGATGGAGGAGCTTCTCAAGCCCGCCGCGCTCGAAAAGTTCGCGACCATCACCTCGGTTTTCAAGAAGTTCGCGAAGATGCAGGCCTCGCGCCTCGTCGCGCTCGGCTCGGGCGAGGAGTTCCCCGCTTCCGATGAGAAGAAATATCAGCGGCTGCGCGAAGAACTGACCGCCGAGGTCGAGAGCGTCCAGTTCCATCAGGCGAAGATCGAATATCTCGTCGACCAGCTCTATTCCTACAACCGGCGCCTCACCGCGCTGGGCGGGCAGATGCTGCGCCTAGCCGAGCGCCACAAGGTGCCGCGCAAGGATTTCCTCGAAGCCTATATCGACCATGAGCTCGACGAGACCTGGGTCGAGACTGTCGCCCAGCGCGACAAGAAGTGGGCGGCGTTCGCGGTCAATGAAGGCCCGGCGGTGGAGCGCATCCGCGCCGAGATCGCGGAGATCGCGCAGGCCACCGGCATGTCGCTCGGCGAGTTCCGCCGCATCGTCAACATGGTGCAGAAGGGCGAGCGCGAGGCGCGTATCGCGAAGAAGGAAATGGTCGAGGCCAATCTGCGCCTCGTCATCTCGATCGCGAAAAAATACACCAATCGCGGCCTGCAGTTCCTCGACCTCATTCAGGAAGGCAATATCGGCCTGATGAAGGCGGTCGATAAGTTTGAATATCGCCGCGGCTACAAGTTCAGCACCTACGCGACCTGGTGGATTCGCCAGGCGATCACGCGCAGCATCGCCGATCAGGCGCGCACGATCCGCATCCCGGTCCACATGATCGAAACGATCAACAAGCTGGTGCGCACCAGCCGCCAGTTCCTCCACGAGCAGGGCCGCGAGCCGACGCCCGAGGAAATGGCCGAACGCCTCTCCATGCCGCTGGAGAAGGTGCGCAAGGTGATGAAGATCGCGAAGGAGCCGATCTCGCTCGAAACGCCGATCGGCGACGAGGAGGATTCGCACCTCGGCGATTTCATCGAGGACAAGAACGCCGTCATCCCGGTGGATGCCGCGATCCAGGCGAACCTCAAGGAAACGGTCACCCGCGTCCTCGCTTCGCTCACCCCGCGCGAGGAGCGCGTGCTGCGCATGCGCTTCGGCATCGGCATGAACACCGATCACACGCTTGAGGAAGTCGGCCAGCAGTTCAGCGTCACGCGCGAACGCATCCGCCAGATCGAGGCGAAGGCGCTGCGCAAGCTCAAGCATCCCTCGCGCAGCCGCAAGATGCGCAGCTTTCTGGATCAGTGATTTAGCATTGTCCCCGGCTTGTCCGGGGACAATGGCTAATGCGCGATCAACCTTCTCTTTACGTGCTTCGGTTATATGCGTTCGGCTAAGTGACGCATCGCCGGCCGCTGCACGTCCGGGATCGGGTTGAAGGAAGCGCTAGACATGGAATCACCTGCGGTCGATCTGAACCGTGCGGGCGCCGCCGAGTTCCTCGTCGCGCTCGTCCGCAGCGACGGCAGCGGCGCGCATCGCTTCCCGCGCATGCGCGACCTGCTCGATGGCGCAGAAGGCCCGCGCAACCTTGCCGACGCCGTCCATTATCTCGCTGCCCTTCACGGCCGTCATCCCGGCGTGATCGATTATGCGGCGAACAAGGCGACGCATCCCGTCGCCCGCGCCTGGCTCGCCGAAGCAGCGGAAGGCTTCGCGATCGAACGCGCCGCCATCGCCCAGCTCGTCGCCGCCGCCGGTCCGCTGCCCAGCACGCCGGGACAGGCCGAAAGCGAAGCCGCCGTCTCGCAGCAGCGTCATGCGCTCGAAATGCTCGCCCAGTCGGATCGCAAGGGCACCGCGCTCGGCGCAGCCTTTGCGCTGACGCTTGACTGGAGCCCGATTCGCGACCTGCTCGCCGCCGCTTCGGCGCGCCTCGGCATCCACCTTCCCGACAATCGCCTTCCCGACGAATCCAGCACCCTCGCCGCCACCGCCGCGATCGCGGAAACCGTAGCGGTAGAGCGCGCCCTCGCTTTTGGCGCGCAGCAGATCCTCGCCCAGCACCGCGGGCTGTGGGACTTGCTCGACGCACGCCGCGACGCTCGCGCCCATATTTAACCTGGCTTGCGCGCGCCGCCGGCGCTGCCTATCCCGTTGCGAAGAGCAACGGGAAGGACAGGTATGCGCTTTGAAGGTACGGCCGATTATGTCGCAACCGATGATCTGAAGGTCGCCGTCAACGCGGCGGTCACGCTTCGCCGCCCGCTGCTGGTCAAGGGCGAACCCGGCACCGGCAAGACCGTCCTCGCGACCGAGATCGCCAAGGCGGTCGGCGCGCCGCTGATCGAATGGAACGTCAAGTCGACGACCAAGGCGCAGCAGGGCCTCTACGAATATGATGCGGTCGCCCGCCTGCGCGACGGCCAGCTCGGCGATCCCCGCGTTCACGAGATTTCCAATTACATCCGCCGCGGCAAGCTGTGGGAAGCCTTCACCTCCCCCACCCTGCCCGTCCTCCTGATCGACGAGATCGACAAGGCCGACATCGAGTTCCCGAACGATCTGCTCCAGGAACTCGATCGCATGGAGTTCCACGTCTATGAGACGAAGGAGACGGTGCGCGCCGCCGAACGGCCGATCGTCGTCATCACCTCGAACAACGAGAAGGAGCTTCCCGACGCCTTCCTGCGCCGCTGCTTCTTCCACTATATCAAGTTCCCCGATCGCGACACGATGCAGGCGATCGTCGACGTCCACTTCCCCAGCATCCAGAAGCTGCTGGTCAGCAAGGCGATGGACATTTTCTACGAGGTCCGCGACGTCCCCGGTCTCAAGAAAAAGCCCTCGACCAGCGAGCTGCTCGACTGGCTCAAGCTCCTGCTGCACGAGGATATGCCGCTGGAAATCCTTCAGTCGCGCGATCCGACCAAGGCCATCCCGCCGCTCCACGGCGCGCTACTCAAGAATGAGCAGGACGTGATGCTCTTTGAACGCCTCGCCTTCATGGCGCGCCGTCAGGGCGGCAAGGCCTGACGCCCCGATTCACTCCGGGGGCTTACCCGGAAAAACGGGACTCCCGCTTCGTCGGCCGGCGCGCGTTCTGAACGGCCTTCAGATGCGCGCCGCGCCCCGATCGCTGACATAGGCGATCTCGAAATTGCCCCAGCGCCGGCCGTTGAAATAAAGCGGCACGAATACATTCTTGAGCAGGCTGAACTCGTCGCCGCGCTCATAGCGATAGACCGCCATCAGATAGGGCGCATCGCTCTTGATCGCGCGCGCGGTCGCGTCGTCGAGCAGGATGCGGCGGTTGCGGCAACGCGCATTGTTCCACTCGACATCGCCGGCGCGCGGCTCCTGCGACCGGCTCGTCTGGTGGGTCGGCAGATAGCCGTTGATGTCCGAACAGACCGACCCCTCCACATCGGCATGCGCCGCCGTCACCTCGTCGATCACCGGGCGCAGATAACGATCGGCGAAATCGTTGAAACGGTTGTTGAAGCGCTCGGGATCCGATCCCGGAATGAGCTGATAATCCGTGTCGAACACGTCGCTCATCTTGACTTCGCCCTGCGCGATCCCGCGCTCGACGATCGCCTGGACGCGCCTGGCCGCGTCCACCGCCATGTCGACGAAAACGCGGTCCGCGCTGGCGAAGCCGCTATGGACGATCTGGTCGAACATCGTGTTCGACAGCAGTTCAAGCTCCATCATCTTGTCGCGCGCATCGACAAGCTGACGCTCGCTCGATCGCGCCTCACGCGCAAAGCCCGACAGTTCATCGCGGCAGCGCAGGACATTGTCATGGATCAGGCTGGTCGATCGCGCGATGCCGTCGCTCTGATGGTCGACCAGTTCGACGATCTGCGCCACCTCGGAAACCGTCTCGTTGACGGTGGCGAGGCTCGCCTGCGCCGCGCGGCTCTTGTCCACGCCGATGCGTACTTCGCTGACATAGGCCTCGGTCTCGCGGCCGACCCAGGTCATCGTCGCGTCGATTTCCTCGGTCGCCGCGCGCGTCGATTGCGCCAGTTTCTTCACCTCGGCGGCCACCACGGCGAAAGTCCGCCCCGCCTCGCCCGCGCGCTCGGCCTCGATGGCCGCATTCAGCGCCAGCATGTTGGTGGTGCGCGCGATCGTGTCGATGCTCTGGGTCACGCGCTTCACCTGCGCCAGCGCCGCCGTCACCTCGGTCACCTGCTCGCCCAGCTTCACCACCAGATTGGTGACGGCGATGAACTCGTCGAGCGACTGCGCGATCACCCGCGCACCGGCTTCCAGCTTGGCGCGCGCCTTTTCGGAGAGCAGTCGCGCCTCGTCGGTCGAATCGGCGGCGCGGCGCTGGTCCGCCTCCAGTCCCCCGATAATGTCCTCCAACGTCGCAATCATCGCGATCTGGCGGCTCACGCTGTCGGACACGTCGGAGATATGCCCGGCTGCGTCGGTGCAGCCGACGGCCAGATCCCCGCAAGACTTCGCGACCCTGTCTATCGCGCCCGGATCGGCCGCGACTATCTCGTTGTGAAGCATCTATTATCCCCTGGGATATCCCGTCGGGCCTAGCAGCCAAGTCTTGAAGGCAGGTTAACCACTGGCGCGATTGGGCTGGACGCGCGCCCGCGCTCGATTAGACTGCCCCCATGTTCCTGAACTTCCTCGACGAGCTTCGCGCCGCTGGCATCCCGGCCTCGATCAAGGAGCATCTGACGCTGCTCGAGGCGCTCGACCGCGAAGTGATCGCGAACCGGCCGGAGGAGTTCTACTATCTGGCGCGCGCCACCTATGTGAAGGACGAAGGGCTGCTCGATCGCTTCGATCAGGTGTTCGCCAAGATCTTCAAGGGCATCGAGACCCGCTACGGCGCAGAAGCTGCGGAGATTCCCGCCGAATGGCTCCGCCAGGTCGCCGAACTCTACCTGACCGACGAGCAGAAGGCCGAGATTGAGAAGCTCGGCTCGTGGGACGAGATCATGGAGACGCTCAAGAAGCGTCTCGAGGAGCAGAAGGAACGCCACCGGGGCGGCAGCAAGTGGATCGGCACCGGCGGCACGTCGCCCTTCGGCCATGGCGGCTATAATCCCGAAGGCGTGCGCATCGGCGGCGAAGGCCGGCAGGGCAAGGCGATCAAGGTCTGGGAACAGCGCGAGTTCAGGAATCTCGACAGCACCAAGGAATTGGGCACGCGCAATATCAAGGTTGCGCTCCGTCGCCTCCGCCGCTTCGCCCGCGAAGGCGCCGCCGACGAGCTGGACATCGACGCGACAATCGCGGGGACCGCGCGCCAGGGCTGGCTCGACGTCGTCATGCGCCCCGAACGGCATAATGCGGTCAAGCTGCTGCTGTTTCTCGATGTCGGCGGCTCGATGGACCCGCATATCAAGCTGTGCGAGGAGCTGTTCTCGGCGGCGACCGCCGAGTTCAAGAATCTCGAGTTCTTCTACTTCCACAATTGCCCCTATGAAGGCGTGTGGAAGGATAATCGCCGCCGCTTCTCCGAACGCACGCCGATGTGGGACGTGCTCCACAAATATGGGCATGATTATAAGCTGATTTTCGTCGGCGACGCGTCGATGAGCCCTTATGAAATCAGCCATCCCGGCGGCTCGGTGGAGCATTTCAACGAGGAATCGGGCGCGGTCTGGATGCACCGGCTGGTGACGACCTACCCCGCCGCCGCATGGCTCAATCCGATACCCAAGGCGCAGTGGGGCTATTCGCAGTCGATCGCGCTCATCAAGGAATTGATGAACGATCGCATGTACCCGCTGACGCTCGCCGGCCTCGACGAAGCGATGCGCGCGCTGACCCGCAAGAATTGAACCTATGAGCAATGCCCGGCAGGCGCTGGCGCTCGCGCAGCAAGGCCGCGCCGCCGAAGCCGTCGCGCTGATCGATGATCTCGCCGCGCGCGGCGACGGCGAGGCGCTGTGGGCGCGCGGGCTGTGGCGCGTCGAAGGCAGGCTGTTTCCCCGCGATCTCGCCGCCGCGCGTCAGGACTTCCGGCGTGGCGACGAAGCCGGGCATATGCAGGCGGCGCGCATCCACGCCGCCTTCCTGGCGACAGGCGCGGGCGGCGCGCGCGATTGGGCCGGGGCGTTGGACAGCCTTCGCCGCTGGGCTGCGAATGACCCGCTCGCCGCGCGTCAGCGCGACCTGATCGGGGTCATGGATCTCGACGCGACGGGGGCGCCCCGCGCGACGCCACCGCACCGGATCGTCAACGCCACGCCTTATATAGCGCGGCTGGAGGCGCTGCTGACGCCCGCCGAATGCGCTTTCCTCGCGGACATGGCCGAACCGCGCCTCAAGCCGGCGCTCATTTTCCACGAAAGCCGGAAACGCTTCGTCGCCGATCCCGTTCGCGATTCGGACGCGGCGGGCTTTCCCCTCGTTTTTGAATGCCCTGCCATCCACGCGCTCAATCGCCGTTTCGCCGCCGCGAGCCGGACCGCCGTCGAGCAGGGCGAGCCGCTGCAGGTGCTGCGCTACCATCCGGGCCAGCAATATCGCGCTCATCTCGACGCGATCCCGGGCATGGCCAATCAGCGCCACCTGACATTGCTGACCTGGCTGAACGACGACTATCGGGGCGGCGAGACCATATTCACCGAACTGGGCCTGGCGTTGCGCGGCCGCACGGGCGACGCACTGATCTTCGCCAACGCCCTGCCCGATGGTCGGCCCGATCCGGCCACGCGTCACATCGGCAGCGCCGTCGAAAGCGGCGTGAAGCTCCTCTCCAGCCGCTGGATCCGGCAAAATCCCCCGCTCGATCCAGCCGCAGGCTTCGGCCAGCACGAAGCCACGGCGGCTCAGTAAAGCAGGAAGGGCTGTCGCGCCGCCGCCCACGCCTGTTCGTCGGGCAGCGTCAAGGCGTCGAGGTCTGCGGGCAGCGCGGCTGCGTCATCCACCCATTCGCGCAATCCGGGTCCGCCGTTGATTACGTCGATCGCCAGCCGGTCGAGCACATATTCATACGGGAAGTTCCGCCACAGATCATAATCGGGATAGAGCCGCCGGATCGCCTTGAAGCCCAGCGCCTGCACGCGCCATGGCCGGAACGCGCCATGGTCATAGGCCGGCCCTTCGGCATGGATGTGAACGCCGCTGCACAGCTTGCCGACATGCTTGTGGAAGGTCGGCTCGAACCAGATGTCGCGCAGGACGCAGCCCTGGAGCCACTCAGGCGCCAGCATCTGCATTTCCCCGATGACCGCGCGCGCATCGATATCGGGCGCGCCGAACAGTTCGAGCGGGCGCGTCGTCCCCCGCCCTTCCGATAGCGTCGCGCCTTCGACCATCACCGTCCCCGCATAGGCGCGCGCCATATTGACATTCGGGGCGTTGGGGCTGGGATTGACCCAGATGCGCTCGCCGAGCGGCCAGCCGAACCCGGGTCCTTCTTCGGGCCGCCAGCCTTCCATCCCGATCACGCGATAATCGACGTCGAGCCCAAGCTCCGCCACGAACCAGTTGCCGAGTTCGCCCATCGTCAGCCCGTGGCGCATCGGCATTGCGCCCGCGCCCACGAAACTCTCCCAGCCGGGCAGCAGCGTCAGCCCTTCGATCGGGCGTCCTGCGGGATTCGGGCGATCGAGCACCCATATCGCCTTGCCCAGCCGCGCGCCTGCCTCCAGCACGTAACGCAGCGTTGTGATGAAGGTGTAGATGCGGCAGCCCAGATCCTGCAGATCGACGAGCAGCACGTCGAACGCGTCCATCATGTCGTCGGTCGGTTTGCGCACCTCGCCATAGAGGCTGAACACGGGAATGCCGTGGACCGGGTCGCGATAATCGGGCGACTCGACCATATTGTCCTGCTTGTCGCCGCGCAGCCCGTGCTGCGGCCCGAAGGCGGCGCTCAGCTCGATCTCCGGGCATGCGGCGAGCGCATCGAGCGAGTGGACCATCGTCTCGGTCAGCGATGCGGGATGCGCGAGCAGGGCGACACGCTTGCCGACGAGCGGAGCGCGAAGAGCGGGGGCGGCGAGCAGCCGGTCGATGCCGAAGTTCATGCCCGATCAGGTGCAGGCAGTTCGATCGCGAAGCAAGCGCGATGATGAAAATCGGGTTTGCCCTCGGGGTGCGCGAGCGCCCAATAGCTTTTGCTCCCGTCCTTCGCCTCGATCACGGCTGAAAGCCCGATCCGCGCAGGCCCCGGCGCGATCAGCCCGGCGAGATCGATGGCGGCGCGGACGATCAGCCTGCGCGGCTCCACCGCAGTCGCGATCACCGGCGGCGCGGCGATGGCGGCGGCGCGCATCCCGGCGCGATAGCCGTCGAACCGATAGGCCGCCCATTCGCCGGAGGGGGACAGGTTGACCTCCGCATAGCCGTCGCCGTCCTGGATGAACGCCTCGAAGCATGTATGCCGCCACAATTCGTCGCGTCGTGCGGGAATGGCGGGTGCAGGCGTCAACAGCGCCGCCACATCCCCGGCGATCAGATAGGCGATAGACAGCATCGTTTCGCCCGCGCGGCTCAGCTCGATGTCGAACGCCTCGATCGCGGGGCGCGGAAAATCGGGATGCGCGATCAGCCGCCGCTTCGCCAAGACGCTACTCAAGCCGGTATCCCCATGCTAGGCGCAGCGCGCCATGACCTATGCATCCGATCTCCTACGCCTGCTCGATCAGCGCGGCTACATCCACCAGATGACCGACGCCGAGGGCCTCGACGCCCTCGCGACGAAGGAGATCGTCCCCGGCTATATCGGCTTCGACGCCACCGCGTCATCGCTTCATGTCGGCAGCCTCGTGCAGATCATGATGCTCCGCCGGCTCCAGCAGGCCGGGCACAAGCCGATCGTGGTGATGGGCGGCGGCACGTCGAAGATCGGCGATCCGAGCTTCAAGGACGAAGCGCGCAAGCTGCTCACCACCGAGATGATCGCCGCTAACATCGCGGGCATCAAAAAGGTGTTCGAGCGCTTCCTGACCTTCGGCGACGGCCCCACCGACGCGATCATGATCGACAATGCCGACTGGCTCGACAAGCTCGAATATATCCCCTTCCTGCGCGAGATTGGCCAGCATTTCTCGGTCAACCGGATGCTCAGCTTCGACTCGGTCAAGCTGCGCCTCGACCGCGAACAGTCGCTGAGCTTCCTTGAGTTCAACTACATGATCCTGCAGGCCTATGATTTCCGCGAGCTTTCGCGCCGCGTGGGCTGCCGCCTCCAGATGGGCGGATCGGATCAGTGGGGCAATATCGTCAACGGCATCGAACTGACGCGCCGTATCGACGGCAAGCAGGTTTACGGCCTCACGACGCCGCTCATCACCACCGCAGACGGCGGCAAGATGGGCAAGACGGTCTCGGGCGCGGTCTGGCTCAACGCCGACATGCTGTCGCCCTATGATTACTGGCAATTCTGGCGGAACACGCAGGATGCCGATGTCGGCCGTTTCATGCGCCTGTTCACCGATCTGCCGCTCGACGAGATCGCCCGGCTGGAGGCGCTGGAAGGCGCCGAGATCAACGACGCCAAGAAGATCCTGGCCGACGCCGCCACCACCATGGCGCATGGCGAAGCCGCAGCCGTCGAAGCCGCCGAAACCGCGCGCCGCACCTTCGAGGAAGGCGCCAGCGGCGCTGCACTGCCGACGCACAGGGTGGAAGGCGGCAGCATCGGCGTCGTCGACGCGCTCGTGGCGCTTGGCCTCGCGGCGTCGAAGGGCGAGGCGCGCCGGCTGATCAAGGGCGGCGGCGCGCGCGTAGAGGGCGAAAAGGTCGAGGACGAGGCGCTGGTGATCGCGGTCGGCGACGCGCCCGTGCGCGTCTCGGCGGGCAAGAAGAACCACGCGCTGCTGGTGCGTTGACGCCAGATCCGCGATGCGCGGAGCCGGCGCGTGGTAAGACTTCTTTAATCCCGTCCCTTGCGCCGCCGTTAAGATTTCAGGTCTAGGCCTGCCAAATGGGGCAAGTGGTGTTCCGGAGTTGCGTCATGAGTTTCAACGCCCAGAGCCGGACGATCCACGATCAGCGCGACGCCGCGCGTGAGGAAGTCTATTACCGAACCCGCGGCAACGGTCCGGCGGGCGTGGTCTCGCTGCAGGTCGTGAACATTTCCGCCTCGGGCTTCATGGCGCGCTCCGAAAACAGCTTCGCGGAAGGCGACCGGCTGATGGTGCGCTTTCCGGTGATCGGCTCGGTCAGCGCCGAAGTGCGCTGGTCGCTCGGCGGGCGCGTCGGCTGCCAGTTCGATCGCATGATCGATCTCGCCCCCTATCTCCAGTTGCTCTCCGAACTGGTCGCCCACGCGCGCTGAGCGCGCTTCAGCCCGATCGCAGCAGCGCGACCCCGGCGTCGCGCTCGAACAGATAGAGCGCCAGCCGGGCCGCCTTTCCGCGTTCGCCTTCCAGTCCGCCGTCGCGATCGACGAGCAGGCGCGCATCGTCGCTCGCCATGGGCAGCAAGTCCTGCAGCATATCGGGCTCCACCAGCCGAAAGGCCTGTTCGCCCGACTGGCGCGTGCCGAGCAGTTCGCCTGCTCCGCGCAGCCGAAGATCCTCCTCGGCGATGCGGAAACCGTCATTGGTCTCGCGCATCAGCGCCAGCCGCGCGCGCGCCGTCTCGCTCAGCATGCCGCCGCGCATCAGCAGACAGATCGACTTCTTGTCGCCGCGCCCCACCCGCCCGCGCAACTGATGAAGCTGCGCCAGCCCGAAACGCTCGGCCCCCTCGATAATCATCAGCGTCGCGTTGGGCACGTCGACGCCCACTTCGATCACCGTCGTCGCGACGAGCACCGCCGTCCGGCCTGCCGCGAAATCAGCCATCACGGCGTCCTTTTCCGGCCCCTTCATCCGGCCGTGGACCAGCCCCACCCGATCGTCGCCGAAGCGCTGCCGGAGCGCCGCCGCACGCGCCTCCGCCGCCGCCTGGTCGCTCGTCTCGCTTTCCTCGACCAGCGGGCATACCCAATAGGCCTGCCCGCCCGCGTCGATATGCCGCCCCAGCCCGTCGATCACCTCGCCCAGCCGCTCGTCTGAAAGGACGCGCGTCTCGATCGGCTGGCGGCCGGGCGGCATCTCGTCGAGCCGGCTGACGTCCATCTCGCCATAATGGGTCAGCGTCAGCGTGCGGGGTATCGGCGTCGCCGTCATCACCAGCAGATGTGGCGGATGCTCCGCCTTGGCCTGCAGCATCATCCGCTGCGCGACGCCGAAGCGATGCTGCTCGTCGACCACGGCAAGCCCCAGCCTTTTATAGCTCACCGCTTCCTGGAAGATGGCGTGCGTGCCGACGAGAATGTCGATCGATCCGTCGGCCAGCCCCATCAGCGTCGATTCGCGCGCCCTGCCCTTCTCCCGCCCGGTCAGGATCGCGACATTGACCGGCAGTCCGGCGAGCATCGCCGTCAGGTTCGCATGATGCTGGCGCGCCAATATCTCGGTGGGGGCCAGCATCGCGCCCTGCGCCCCGGCCTCGACCGCCGTCAGCAGCGCCATCAGAGCCACCAGCGTCTTGCCCGCGCCGACATCGCCCTGCAGCAGCCGGACCATCGGCGTCGGCTGCTGCATGTCGCCTTCGATTTCGCGGATGGAGCGCGCCTGCGCGCCCGTCGGCGCATAGGGCAACCGCAACATGGCGCGCAGCCTGCCGTCGCCGGCCAGCGGAACGCCGCGCCGCCGCCGCGACGATGCGCGCACCAGCATCAGCGCCAACTGGTTGGCGAACAGTTCGTCATAGGCGAGCCGGCGCCGCGCGGCCTTGTCTGCCGGGTCGGCATGCGCGGCGGCAAGCGATTGACGCCATGACGCCCACCCTTGCCTGGCCAGCACGCTGGGTTCGATCCACTCGGCGAGTTCGGGCGCGCGCGCGACGGCCTGTGCGGCCAAAGCCGCCAGCCGCTTGCCCGTCAGCCCTTCCGACAGGGGATAGACCGGCTCGCGCTCGGGGATTTCCCCGGCTTCCTCGGGCGGCAGCACATGGTCGGGATGGACCATCTGCCATTCCTGCCCATAAGTCTCGATCTTGCCGGAAACGATCCGCGCCTCGCCCAGCGGCAGCAGCTTCTTCGCCCATCCCGGATTGCCGCCGAAATAGACAAGGCTGATCGCATTGCCGATGGCGTCGACGGCATGGACGCGGAACGGCGAGCGCGGCCCGCCCTGGCGATAGTCCGCGGCGGTCAGCGTCACCGTCACCACCTGCCCCGGCATGGCTTCGTCGAGGCTGGCGACCGGCCGCCGATCGATGAAGCCGCTCGGCAGATGGAAGGCGATATCCACGGCGCGCGCCAGCCCCAGCCGCTCGAGCGGCCGGGCGAGCTGCGGCCCGATCCCTTTCAGGGCCGTCACTTCGGCGAACAGCGGATTGAGAATATCGGGTCGCATGGCTATCTGCGCTCTAAAGTCTGTTCCGCCGAAGCGGAAGCCGCACCGGCCCCGACAAGGCAGACAGGGTTCACCAGCCGGCTGGCCTGCAAGGCCCGCCGGCCAATCTGTATTGGACGCCCATGGATCGCGAAGCCCGTCTCAAACGCCTCAAGTTCCGCGCATGGCATCGCGGCACCAAGGAAGCGGACCTGATGGTCGGCGGCTTCTTCGATCGCTATGCGGCCGAATGGAACGAGGCGCAGATCGCCTGGTACGAAGCGCTGATGAACGAGCAGGATGTCGACATCATGGGCTGGGCGATCGGTACGATCCCGGTTCCGCCGCACATTGAAGGCCCGATGATCCAGGCGATGAAACGCCTCGATTATATTCCGATCGCGAAGTGAGGCCCGGCTTCACTCTTCCCCGTTCGCGTCGCGCGCAGTCGGGACGCGAGCGCCTGAATCAACCATCCTTCGACTTCGCTCGGGACACACGAAAACCACGCCAGTCCGCATGACCGATCTTCAGAAGATCCTCCGCGCCCAATCGCCGCTGACCCTCGCAGGCGCCCCCGCCGGCTTTCTGCCATGGCTGACGGCCGATCTCGCGCGCGCATCGAAGAGTCGCGCGGTGTTCATCGCATCGGACGAGCAGGCGATGCGCAGCCTTGCCGAGACGGCCGCCTATTTCGCGCCCGAGCTGGACGTGCTGAGCTTTCCCGCCTGGGATTGCCTTCCCTATGATCGCGCTTCGCCGTCGCTGCGCTCGACGTCGGATCGGCTCGCGGCGCTCCACGCGCTGCAGGCGAAGCCCAAAGGGCCTCAGCTTCTCGTCACCACGCTCAATGCCGCCACGCAGCGCACACTGACGCCCTTCCGCATCCGCCAGCTCGTCGCGCGGCTTGCGCCCGGCGAGCGCATCGACCGCGACCGGCTTGCAGAGCTGCTCCAGTCCAACGGCTATGTCCGCGTCGAGACCGTGGCCGATCCCGGCGAGTTCGCGGTGCGCGGCGGCCTTGTCGACCTCTTCCCCTCGGGCGAGGAGCAGGCGCTGCGCCTCGATTTCTTCGGCGACGAGATCGAAAGCGTCCGCCGCTTCGACCCCGCCGATCAGCGCACCACCGGGCGCGTCGAGGGCTTCACTCTCCTCCCCGCGTCCGAGGCGCTTCTCGACGAGGAGGGGATCAGGCGCTTCCGCACCCGCTACCGCGAACGGTTCGGCGCGACCGCGACGGGCGACCCGCTCTATCAGGCGATCAGCGAGGGTCGCCGCCTCGCCGGCATGGAACACTGGCTGCCGCTGATCGAGGACCGGCTGACCACCCTGTTCGATCATCTCGGCGACGATGCGGTAATCGTCCGCGACGCAGGAACTTCCGCCGCCGCCGAAGCACGGTTCGAGGCGATCGCCGACTATCACGCCAATCGCGTCCGTGCGCAGTCGGCCGATCCCGGCAGCTATCGACCGATCGAACCCGCCGCGCTTTACCTGACGCCCGAAGAATGGGCGCAGTCGGTCGGCGACAACGCCATTCACCTCACCACGCCCTTTCGCGAGCCCGAAAGCGCGGCGGTGATTGATTTCCGCGTCGACGGGCCGCGCGATTTCGCGCCCGAGCGCGCACAGAACGCCAATATCTATGAAGCCGTCGCGGCCCACGCCCGCTCGCTTCAGCGCGCTAGCAAGCGATTGATTTTGGCCAGCTATTCGGCCGGATCGCGCGAACGCCTGACCAGCCTCCTCGCCGATCACGGCCTCAAGACCGCTCCCGCCGCCGATAGCTGGCAGGAAGCGCTGGGCCTTGCCGCCAATTATGGCGCGGCGATCGTCGTGCTGCCGCTCGATCACGGCTTCACCACCCCCGACATCGCCCTGATAACCGAGCAGGACATGCTCGGCGACCGCCTCGTCCGCCGCCAGAAGAAGCGCAAGAGCGCCGACGCCTTCATGTCCGAGCTGGCGACGCTCACGCCGGGCGATCTCGTCGTTCATGTCGATCATGGCATCGGGCGCTACGAGGGGCTGACCTCGATCCCGGTAGGCCAGAGCCCGCACGACTGCGTGTGGCTGACCTATGCAGGCGGCGACAAGCTCTACGTCCCCGTCGAGAATATCGACGTGCTGTCGCGCTACGGCGCCGAGAGCGAAGGCGTCGCGCTCGACCGGCTGGGCGGCGAAGCGTGGCAGCGGCGCAAGGCGCAGATGAAGGAGCGGATTCGCGAGATCGCGAACGAGCTTATCAAGACCGCCGCCGAACGCGCGCTCCGCCCCGCCGAGGTGGCCGAACCGGACAGCGGCGGCTACCCCGCCTTCGTCGATCGCTTCCCCTATCAGGAAACCGACGATCAGGAACGCGCGATCGGCGACGTCATCGCCGATCTCGCCTCGGGCCGCCCGATGGACCGGCTCGTCTGCGGCGATGTCGGCTTCGGCAAGACCGAGGTCGCCCTGCGCGCCGCCTTCGTCGCGGCGATGGCCGGGATGCAGGTCGCGGTGGTCTGCCCCACCACGCTGCTCGCCCGCCAGCACCATATGAACTTCGTCGATCGCTTCAACGGCTTCCCGCTCAAGATCGGCCGCCTGTCACGCCTTGTCCCTGCGGGCGAAGCCAAGGCGGTGAAGGAAGGGCTTATCGACGGCACGATCGACATCGTCATCGGCACCCACGCCGTGATCGCCAAGGGCGTCGAGTTCAAGCGGCTCGGCCTCGTCATCGTCGACGAGGAGCAGCGCTTCGGCGTCGTCCACAAGGAAAGGCTGAAGGCGCTCAAGACCGACGTGCATCAGCTTACGCTCACCGCCACGCCGATCCCGCGCACCCTCCAGATGGCGATGTCGGGGCTGCGTGAGCTTTCGGTGATCCAGACCCCGCCGGTCGATCGCCTCGCCGTGCGCACCTATGTCATGCCGTGGGATCCGGTCGTGATCCGCGAGGCGCTGCTGCGCGAACATTATCGGGGCGGACAGAGCTATTTCGTCACCCCGCGCGTCTCCGACCTGCCCGACATCGAGAAGTTCCTGCGCGAGGAAGTGCCCGAGGTCCGCTATGTCGTCGCCCACGGCCAGATGGCGGCGAGCATGGTGGAGGAGCGCATGTCGGCCTTCTACGACAAGCGCTACGAAGTGCTCGTCTCGACAACCATCGTCGAAAGCGGGATCGACATCCCCAGCGCCAACACGATGGTCATCCACCGCGCCGATCGCTTCGGCCTGGCCCAGCTCTACCAGTTGCGCGGTCGCGTCGGCCGGTCGAAAACGCGCGCCTACGCCTATCTGACGACGCATGACCGCGTGCTGACCGAGACCGCAGAGAAACGCCTCAAGGTGCTGTCCGATCTCGACAGCCTGGGCGCCGGCTTCCAGCTCGCCAGCCACGATCTCGATATTCGCGGCGCAGGCAATCTGCTCGGCGACGAACAGTCGGGCCATATCAAGGAAGTCGGCTTCGAGCTCTACCAGTCGATGCTTGAGGAAGCGATCCTCTCGGCCAAGGCGGGGGGGATAGAGAAGGCGATGGCGAAGGAATCCTTCTCGCCGCAGATCACCGTCGACGCGCCGATCTTGATCCCCGACGATTACGTCCCCGATCTCGATCTGCGCATGGGCCTTTATCGCCGCCTCAACGAGATCGAGGACAAGCAGGGCATCGAGGCTTTCGCGGCGGAACTCATCGATCGTTTCGGCAAACTGCCGCCTGCGACGCAGAACCTGCTGACCGTCATCGAGATCAAGCTCAACGCCCGGCGCGCAAACATCGCCAAGATCGACGCCGGCCCCCGCGGTGCGCTGGTCAGCTTCTTCCAGGATAATTTCCCCGATCTCCCCGGACTGCTCGGCTATGTCGATCGCCTGAAAGGCACCGCCCGGCTGCGCCCGGACAGCAAGCTCGTCATCACCCGCGCCTGGGGCGATCCCGCCGCCCGGCTCAACGGCGCGCTGCAACTTTCCCGCGGGCTTGCAAAAATAGTCTCTTAGGACTTTAAAATGTAAAACTCTTGGCCGCGTATGACGGATTACGGGAGGAGAGCCGTGACCGAACCAGCGATACTTGCCCGGTGGAGCGCGCTCGTCGCGGCGATCCAGCGCTTGTCCGTTGCCGGCTCGATCGACGATGTCGTCGCGATCCTGCGTGAATCGACCCGCAAAATTGCGGCGTCGGACGGCATCACCGTCGTCCGCAGGCGCGGTGAGAACGTGGAATATGTGGCGGAAGATGCGCTCGCCCCGCTCTGGGTCGGCCAGAGTTTTCCGATCAAGGCGTGTGTCTCGGGGCTGGCCATGCTCGATCGCAGGCCGATCATCATTCCCGACGTCGGCAACGATCCGCGCCTCGTCTACAATTATTATCGCGACACCTTCGTCGGCAGCATGGCGATGTTCCCCGTCGGCTTCGATGAATCCCGATACGCGATCGGCGCCTACTGGGCCGCAAAAGGGCCGATCGATCCGGAAGCGATCAAGCTGATCGGAACGCTTGCGCGATCCGCCGGCGCCATTCTCGAAAATCTCGCCGCGCTTGAATCCGCGACAGGCGAGCACGCTTCCCTGCTTCGCAACGCGCTCTGATTGGGCTAGCTTTTTCCTTACTGCAGGGGGAAGCGAGCATGGGCGATTGGAAATCGGTGGATCGGCGCGCGTTCATCGTCGGTGGAGCGCTTCTCGCGAGCGCGCCTTCGATGGCGGCGGCCGGAAAAATTGACTGCGTCGTTCATGCGGGAACGCTGATCGACGGGATCGGCGGCCCCCGTTCATCCGCATCGATCCTCATCGCCCGCGATCGCATCGTCGAAATCGTCGCCGGCCATGTCACCCCGCCGGGCGCCCGGGTCGTCAATCTGTCGTCATCGACTGTCCTGCCCGGCTTCATCAACTGCCACATCCACCTCGATACGCGCCCGGGTTCGCTCAACCCCGTGCTCGACGCAGTCCAGGCAAGCGAACTCGACGCACTCATGCAGAGCGCGGCCAATGCCCGTGAAATGCTGATGCGCGGCTTCACGTCGGCGCGCGTCCTCGGCTCGGTGGGCGAGGATGCGGCGCTCAAGCGCGGAATCGAGCGCGGGCTGGCGCAGGGACCCCGCCTCTGGGTTGCGCTCGAACAGCTCGGCGCGACAGGCAGCGTCGCCGATCGCTCGGTCGGCTTCGACGAGAATCTGGACAATCCCCATTGGCGTCGCCGCACGATCGACTCGCCCGAACAGGCGGCCTGGCAGGTGCGCGACCGCAAGAAACGCGGCGCCGATCTGGTCAAAATCATGGTCGGCGGTGCGGTTACCAGCCTGTCCCCCGATCCGGTAGGCATGCAATTAATGTCGGATGCGGAGATCAGGGCGGTGGTCGAGACCGCGCATTCGCTCGGCATGAAGGTCGCCGCTCACGCCTATGGCGGCGAAGCGATCGCCGCAGCCGTCCGGGGCGGCGTCGCGTCGATCGAACATGGTTCTTTCGCCGATGATGCGGCGCTGGCGGCGATGCGCGACCGCGGCGTCTATCTGGTGCCGACGCTCACGATTCTGGCGATCAGCAGCGAAACGGCGCGCGACCGGCCCGAACAGCTTCATCCCGTCATCCGCGACAAGATCATCGCGGTCGGCGACATTCCCGCGCGCACCGTCGCCAAGGCGCACAGGATGGGCGTCCCCATCGCCTTCGGCAGCGACGCCGTCCTTCCCGATCGGCAGGCGGAGGAGTTCGGCCATCTCGTCGCCGCCGGCCTCACCCCGATGCAGGCGATCCAGGCCGCCACGCGCAACGCCGCCGATCTGCTGGGCGCATCCGACCGCGTCGGCACGCTCCAGCCCGGCCGTTTCGCCGACCTCGTCGCGGTTCAGGGCGATCCGATCGCGAATATCGATCTGCTGCGCAGCGTGCGCTTCGTGATGAAGGGCGGCGTCACCGTGCGGAACGAGCTGAACGCCTGAGAAGCCTCGCGGCCCCGCTCGAAAGAGCCGACAGGGCCATTACACACGCTCCGGGCCTTGCGCCTCCCGCCCCCGCGCCGCCAGACGATCGGCGATCGCGGCCATCACTCTCGGCGTGTCGACGAGCAGATATTCCGCCTCCTGCCGGGCCGCCCACCCCAACGTCCGCGTAAAGTCAAACCCGGCGAGCGGGGGACGCGACACCCCCTCGGCCTGATAGCATCGCGGCATCACCGTTACGCCAAGCCCGGCCGCCACCATCTGCAGAACACGCTCGTCATTGGTCGAACGCAGCGCGAAATGCGGCCGTACGCCGCGCTCGGTGAAGAAGCGGCTGGTGTCGGACAGCGCCTCGCAATGCCGCCGGACGATCATTACATCCTCGCCCAGTTGCTCGGCGTCGATCGCTGCGCATCCCGCCAGCCGATGCCCCGACGGCACGGCCAGCGCATAGCCTTCGGTCAGGATCGCGCGCTCTGCGAACCGGTCAGCGCCGCGATCGACCAGCGTCATGGCCACGTCGATCCGCCCCTTGGCAAGATCGCTGGTCAGTTCGCGTTCGCTCCCGAACAGCAGCTCGAACCGGTTATGCTCGGCGGGCCGGGCCTCGGCCAGCGCCGCCGCGATCAGCGCGCCGGGCACGCTGCCGAGCACGCCGATCCGCAGCGGCGGCATATCGATCGCCTCTTCCATCGATTGCTGGACAAGGTTGAACTCGCGTTCGATCCGCCGCGCATGAAGCTGGAGCCGCGTGCCAGCCTCGGTCAGCGCGACCCGCTGGTTCGATCGCTCGAACAACCGGTGCCCCAGCAATCGTTCGAGCTTGGCGATGCCGACCGACAATGTAGGCTGCGACACATTGCAATGATTCGCCGCGCGCGAAAAATTGCCCTGGTCGACCACGGCGAGAAAATAGCGAAGCAGATAACGATCGAGCATCAATCCCCTGTCCGGCTGTCCGGAACGCCACGACGGCGACGCGAAGCGCTCTATAGATAGCAATAATAATATCGTTCAAATCTATTCAATTTTTCTAGGATGCGCGGCCCCGCTAGGCTTGGGGGAGAGGAGAGACCAAAGCCATGACCCCCGATTTCGATTTCGCGCTTGGCGAGACTGCCGACATGATCCGTGAGACGACAGCGCGCTTCGCCGCCGATCGCATCGCCCCCATCGCTGCGAAGATCGACGCCGAGGACTGGTTCCCCAGATCGCTCTGGCCCGAAATGGGCGCGCTCGGCCTCCACGGCATTACGGTGGAGGAAGATTATGGCGGCCTCGGCCTCGGCTATCTCGAGCATGTCATCGCCTGCGAGGAAGTGAGCCGCGCCTCGGCATCGATCGGCCTCAGCTACGGCGCGCATTCCAACCTCTGCGTCAACCAGATCCGCCGCTGGGCGAATGACGATCAGAAAGCCAGATATCTCCCCAGGCTCATCTCGGGCGAGCATGTCGGCAGCCTCGCCATGTCGGAGGCCGGCGCCGGATCCGACGTGGTCTCGATGAAGCTCAGGGCCGACAAGGTTCAGGGCGGCTACGTCCTCAACGGCGCGAAGTTCTGGATCACCAACGCGGCCTATGCCGATACACTGGTCGTCTATGCCAGGACGGGGGACGGCAGCCGCGGCATCACCACCTTCCTGATCGAAAAGGACATGCCCGGATTTTCGATCGGCCAGAAAATCGACAAGATGGGCATGCGCGGCAGCCCCACGGCCGAGCTGGTTTTCAACGATTGCGAAGTGCCCGAAGAAAATATCATGGGGCCGGTCAACGGCGGCGTCGGCGTGCTCATGTCGGGGCTCGACTATGAACGCACCGTGCTTGCCGGCATCCAGCTCGGCATCATGCAGGCCTGCCTCGATGTCGTCCTGCCCTATGTCCGCGAGCGCAAGCAGTTCGGCCAGCCGATCGGCGCTTTCCAGCTCCTCCAGGCCAAGGTCGCCGACATGTATGTCGCGCTCAATTCGGCGCGCGCCTATGTCTATGCGGTCGCGAAGTCGTGCGATGCGGGCAGGACGACGCGCTTCGACGCGGCCGGCGCAATCCTCCTCGCATCGGAAAATGCCTTCCGCGTCGCGGGTGAGGCGGTTCAGGCGCTGGGCGGCGCGGGCTACACCAAGGACTGGCCGGTCGAACGCTTCCTGCGCGACGCCAAGCTGCTCGATATCGGCGCGGGCACCAACGAGATCCGGCGCATGCTCATCGGCCGGGAGCTGATTGGCGCGGCATGAGCGCCCCTAACCTCGACACCAAGCTGTCGCCCGACAGCGAACAGTTCCGCGCCAATGCCGCGCATAACCGCGCGCTGGTCGACGATCTTCGCGGCCGCGTCGCGACGGCGGCGCTCGGCGGCAGCGAGAAGGCGCGCGCCAGACATGTGGAGCGCGGCAAGCTGCTTCCCCGCGACCGCGTCGAGCGACTGCTCGATCCCGGCTCGCCCTTTCTCGAGATCGGCCAGCTCGCCGCCTGCGATCTTTACGAAGGCGAAGTGCCCGGGGCCGGCATGATCGCGGGCATCGGCCGCGTCTCGGGCCGCCAGTGC
Organism: Sphingomonas sanxanigenens; assembly: GCA_003240855.1. Lineage (GTDB taxonomy): Bacteria > Pseudomonadota > Alphaproteobacteria > Sphingomonadales > Sphingomonadaceae > Sphingomonas_L > Sphingomonas_L sanxanigenens_A. The sequence goes on along the minus strand of QFNN01000020.1, from coordinate 8,368 downwards.
ATGATCGTCTGCAACGATGCGACGGTGAAGGGCGGCACCTATTATCCGATGACGGTCAAGAAGCATCTCCGCGCGCAGGAGATTGCCGAGGCCAATCGCCTGCCGTGCATCTATCTGGTCGACAGCGGCGGCGCCAACCTGCCGCATCAGGCCGAGGTGTTTCCCGATCGCGACCATTTCGGCCGCATCTTCTTCAACCAGGCCAATATGTCGGCCAGGGGCATCCCGCAGATCGCCTGCGTGATGGGAAGCTGCACCGCCGGCGGAGCCTATGTTCCCGCTATGTCGGACGAAACGGTGATCGTCCGCAATCAGGGCACGATCTTCCTCGCCGGCCCACCGCTGGTGAAGGCGGCGACGGGCGAGGTCATTTCGGCCGAGGATCTGGGCGGCGGCGATCTCCACGCGCGCAAATCGGGCGTGGTCGATCATCTCGCCGAGAATGACGAACATGCGCTGACCATCGTCCGCGATATCGTCTCCACCTTCGGCAAGCCGCATGATCCGGGTCTCGATCTGCGCGATCCGCGCCCGCCACGCTTTGATCCGGAGGAGCTTTACGGCATCGTCCCCGACGACGTTCGTGCGCCATATGATGTCCACGAGGTCATCGCCCGCATCGTCGACGGATCGGAGTTCAATGAGTTCAAGCCGCTGTTCGGCAGCTCGCTCGTCTGCGGCTTCGCGCATATCTGGGGCATCCCCGTCGCCATCCTCGCCAATAACGGCGTGCTGTTCAGCGAAAGCGCGCTCAAGGGCGCGCATTTCATCGAGCTGGCCTGTCAGCGTCGCGTCCCCCTGCTCTTCCTCCAGAACATCTCCGGCTTCATGGTCGGTGGTAAATATGAGGCGGAGGGCATTGCAAAGCATGGCGCAAAACTCGTCACCGCCGTCGCCACCGCCAGCGTGCCCAAGATCACCGTGCTGATCGGCGGCAGCTTCGGCGCGGGCAATTACGGCATGTGTGGCCGGGCCTATTCCCCGCGCTTCCTCTTCACCTGGCCCAACAGCCGGATCAGCGTGATGGGCGGCGAGCAGGCGGCCAGCGTCCTCGCCACCGTCCACCGCGACGCGGAGAGCTGGACTCCCGATCAGGCCGAGGCTTTCAAGGCGCCGATCCGCCAGAAATATGAGGATGAAGGCAATCCCTATCACGCCACCGCGCGGCTGTGGGATGACGGGATCATCGATCCCGCGCAGACCCGCGACGTGCTGGGCCTCGCCTTCGCCGCGACGCTGAACGCCCCGATTCCCGAAGCCGCGCGCTTCGGCCTGTTCCGGATGTAGCGATGCCGCGCTGTCCTACAGCGGCGGTTCCGGGCTATGTTTCGCACATGCCGACACCCCCCTCCGACCACGCTCGCGCACGTCGTGCGTCAGCCGTCTGCGACGCCGGGGCATTCGACGCTCCAGCCTCTCAACTTTGTCAACTTCGCATCGGGGATGGCCAATGATTTTCCTCGCCCTCGCGCTCCAGATCACGCCCGTCCAGCCGCTGCCCAAGGGGACCGGACTTCCCCCTCCCGGCACGCCCGAGGCATCGGTGATGATCCCCGTCGACGCGCTGTTCGCCGGCATCGCCGCGCGTGATGCGGCTGCGGTCGCGGCGACCTTCCGCCCCGGCGCGACAGTGACGATCGCCACTGAATCGGCGGACGGATCGGTCCGCATCGATCATCTGGCTGCCGAGGAGATGGCCGCGCGCTTCAAGCCCGGCGCCGAACGCTTCGAAGAGCGCATGGCCGATCCCGCGATCGAGATCGACGGCAATATCGCGATGGTCTGGGGCCATTACAGCTTCATCATCGACGGCAGGACCAGCCATTGCGGCGTCGACCATTTCGACCTGATCCGCGAAGGCGGCGCGTGGAAGATCCAGAACCTCACCTGGTCGAAGCGGACCACCGGATGCTGAAGTCGCTGCTCATCGCCAATCGCGGCGAGATCGCCTGCCGCATCATCCGCACCGCGCGGGCAATGGGGATCCGCACCGTCGCCGTCTATTCGGATGCAGACGCAAACGCCCTGCACGTCCGCCAGGCCGACGAAGCCGTGCATATCGGCCCGCCGCCCGCGCGCGAATCCTATCTGGTGGGCGAAAAGATCATCGCCGCCGCCAGGGCGACAGGAGCCGAGGCGATCCACCCCGGCTACGGCTTCCTGTCGGAAAACGCCGCTTTCGCGCAGGCGGTGATCGACGCCGGGCTGATCTGGGTCGGCCCCAATCCCGCCTCGATCACCGCGATGGGGCTGAAGGACGCCGCCAAGCAACGGATGATCGCCGCCGGCGTCCCCGTCACCCCCGGCTATCTAGGCGAGGATCAGCGCCCCGATCATCTGAAGGCGGAGGCCGACAGGATCGGCTATCCCGTGCTGATCAAGGCCGTCGCCGGCGGCGGCGGCAAGGGCATGCGTCGCGTCGATGCGGCCGCAGATTTCGCCGATGCGCTTGCAAGCTGTCAGCGCGAAGCGGCCAGCAGCTTCGGCGACGATCGCGTCCTGATCGAAAAATACATCCTCTCGCCCCGTCATATCGAGGTGCAGGTGTTCGGCGACGCCCACGGCAATGTCGTCCATCTGTTCGAGCGCGACTGCTCGCTCCAGCGCCGCCACCAGAAGGTGATCGAAGAGGCCCCCGCACCCGGCATGGACGAAGCGACGCGCGAAGCGATCTGCGCCGCCGCCGTCCGCGCCGCCAGGGCCGTCGACTATGTCGGCGCGGGCACGATCGAGTTTATCGCCGACGCCAGCGAAGGCCTCCGCGCCGACCGCATCTGGTTCATGGAAATGAACACGCGCCTTCAGGTCGAACATCCGGTGACCGAGGAAATCACCGGCGTCGATCTCGTCGAATGGCAGCTCCGTGTGGCATCAGGCGAGACGCTGCCGAAGCGCCAGGATGAGCTGAGCATCAACGGCTGGGCGATGGAAGCGCGGCTCTATGCCGAGGATCCCTCAAACGGCTTTCTGCCCAGTACCGGCCGTCTCGATTTCTTCGGCATTGGCGAGCACCACGCCGTCAGGTTGGAAACGGGTGTTGCGCAGGGCAGTGAAATCTCGCCCTTCTATGACCCAATGATCGCCAAGATCGTGGTGCACCGATCGACCAGGCAGGCCGCTGCTCGAACGCTTGCTGCCGCAGCTTACAACACCATCATCGCGCCGGTGAAAACCAATGCTGCCTTTCTGGCGCGCGCGCTTTCTTCGCCCGATTTTCTGTCTGGAAACATAGATACCGGCTTCATCGCAAATCATGAAGATACGCTGGTTCCGCCGAATGTGCCTTCCCGAGAGGTCATAGAGTCTGCGGCAATGGCTGTCCTCCATGACGAGATGGGAGATGCTGACGCCGTACAGCTATGGCGATATGAGAGCCGCAGCTCGCCGCAGCCCTATCCAGGTTCCGTCTGGCGTTCGTTGGCCGGGTTTCGCGCCAACGCTGAGCCCAAGTTGCGCATTGCGCTGACTTATGAGGGAGAGTGTTTCGTTGTCGATCGCCCGGTGGAGAAGCCGGCTATGCTCACGACGATCATCAAGGACGATCGCATCCTCGTATCGGACATGGGGCAGAGTTTTCTGTTCGTCAGAACCCGCAGTAGCGGCAACGCTGCGGGCTCCGCCGCCGACGGCGCAATCCTCTCGCCCATGCCCGGCCGCATCATCGCGGTCGATGTCGCGGCCGGCGATACCGTCGCCAAAGGCCAGAAACTCGTCACGATCGAGGCGATGAAGATGGAGCATAGCCTGACCGCGCCGTTCGACGGCACGGTGGCGGAACTCAACGCCAGCGTCGGTGGTCAGGTCAGCGAAGGCAGTCTGCTCGTCCGCATCGAACAGTCGGCCTGACAACGCCCGGTCGGCCGGTGTCGCACTGGCCGGCGAAATCCGGATCGATCTTCTTGAACTGGCTGGGGCGGCAGGATTCGAACCTGCGAATGCCGGTACCAAAAACCGGTGCCTTACCGCTTGGCGACGCCCCAGCAGGCCGGGCGATCGGCCCGGGCCGTTGCCTCTAACCGCGCCTGCGCCGCTTGGGAAGGGCGCAGGCGCGGTCTGGAGGATTTCAGAACAGCTTCTCGGTCCAGCCGTGCGGATCGGCTGCGGTGCCGCGCTGGATCGCGACGAGCGCTTCGCGCAGCCCTTCGGTCACTGATCCGGTCGCGCCGTTGCCGATGGTGAAGTCGGCGGTCGGCGTCTTGACCCGGCCGATCGGCGTCACGACCGCAGCGGTGCCGCAGGCGAAGGCCTCGCGCAGGCGACCGCTCTTCGCGTCGGCTTCCCACTGGTCGATGCCATAATGCTCCTCGCGCACCGTGCGCCCCTCGGCGCGGGCGAGCTGGATCAGCGAATCGCGCGTGATGCCCGCCAGGATCGTGCCTTCCAGCGGCGGCGTCACCAGCGATCCGTCGTCAAAGACGAGGAACACGTTCATGCCGCCCAGTTCCTCGATCCAGCGGCGTTCCTTGGTGTCCAGGAACAGCACCTGGTCGCAGCCCTCGTTCGTCGCTTCGGCGAGCGCGATGAGGCTGGAAGCGTAATTGCCGCCACATTTGGCATCCCCGGTGCCGCCCGGGCCCGCCCGGCTGTAGGTCGGCGTGGCCCACAGCGCGATCGGCTTGGCTCCCCCCTTGAAATAGGCCCCCACGGACGATGCGATGACCATGTAGAGATATTCGCTGGCGGGCTTCACGCCAAGGAAGGCCTCGCTCGCGAACATGAAGGGACGCAGATAAAGCGCGCCATCCGCACCCTGCGGAATCCAGTCGCGGTCGGCGCGGACCAGCGCACGCGCAGATTCAACAAACAGGTCCTCGGGCAGCTCGGGCATGGCGAGCCGCCGCGCGCTGTGGCGGAAACGGCGGGCGTTGGCCTCGGCGCGAAACAATTGCGCGCCGCCATCGGGCAGGCGATAGGCTTTCAGCCCCTCGAAAATCTCCTGCGCATAATGCAGCACTGCAGCGGCGGGATCGACCGTCACCGATCCGCGCGCCGTAATCTTGGCGTCATGCCAGCCTTTGGTATCCGAATAACGGATAAGAGCCATATGATCCGTGAACACTCGGCCAAAACCCGGATTGGCGAGCATCGGATCGCGCTCGCTCGCGGGAATGGGATTGGCAGTAGGCTCGAACTCGAAACGCAACGACGCGGCGTCGCTCATGTGCAGACCTCCGGCTGGCTGGACCCTGATGCCTCGCTTGCCTGTCATCGGGCCGCGCGGGTTGCCCGGGACTAGGAGGGGGCGCTAGAGTCGTCAACATGGTCTCCCCCCATCCTGGCGCTTCGGCGCTTTTCCTGCGCGAAGCAGAAGTCAGGCGCGGCATTGAACTGATGCACTTCGGGCAAACGCTGCTGGGCCGCGCGGTCGAGCCTGTGCTGGCGGTCGAGGGGCTTGGGCGAGCGCATCAGCGGGCGCTCTATTTCATCGCGCGGCGGCCCGATCTGAGCGTCAGCGATCTGCTCCGCCTGCTGGCGATTACCAAGCAGTCGCTGGGCCGTGTGCTGGGCGATCTCGAGACGCGCGGGCTGGTTGAGATGCGGCAGGGTCGCAATGACCGGCGGCAGCGGCTGCTGCGCCTCACCGCCGATGGACAGGCGCTCGAAACGCGGCTGTTCGAGGCGATGCGCGCCCGGCTCGCCGCCGCCTATGCCGAAGCCGGGCAGGATGCGGTGACCGGTTTCTGGCGCGTGCTCGAAGGGCTGATCCCCGAAGCCGAACGCGCGCGCCTCGTCACGCCCTGAGCGCTTCGGCCGCCATCTCGGCGTTGCGCTTGGTCGCGGCGTCGAGCGTGCGGCGGAGCAGAGTGCGGAGCGCTCCCTCTTCATCGAGCACGTCGAGCCCCTTGCGCGTCGAGCCGCCCGGGCTGGCGACGCGATCGGCGAGCTTGCCGGGATCCTCGTCCGACGACGCCGCGAGCAATGCCGCGCCTTCGACGGTCGCGAGCGCGAAGCGCGCGGCCTGATCGGCAGGCAGGCCCAGATCGGCGGCGGCGGCCCCCAGCGCATCGACGAAACGGAAGAGGAAGGCCGGGCCGCTGCCCGACAGCGCGGTAATCAGATCGAACGACGCTTCGTCGGCGACCCATTCGACGAGGCCGAGAGGCGCCATCAGCTTTTCCGCCGCCGCGCGCAATATGTGCGGGGTTTCCTGCCGGGTTATCAGGGGAAGCACGCCTTTGCCGACGGCGACAGGCGTGTTGGGCATGACGCGGAGGATCGCGCCGGCCTCGGGAAAATGTTTCGATAGCGTTTCGATCCGCACGCCAGCGAGGATCGAGACCAGCAGCGTCCCCTGCCCGACCGCCACACGCACTGCGGGCGCGACGTCGCCCAGGCGCTGCGGCTTGACGCCGAGCATCAGGATTGCGGGCGGCGCTTCGTCCGGGACAGCGGTGAGGACGCGGACGCCGGGCGCGACGGGCGCGCCGCTGGGGCGGATCACCGTCACCGAAGCGGGATCGAGCCCCTGATCGAGCCAGCGGCTGAGCATCGCGCCAGCCATGTTTCCGCAGCCGAGCAGCCAGATCGGCGCATGGTCAAAATGTTCGAGCGTCATGCCCCGCGCATAGCCCGCCAGCCGCCCCGACGGAACCGTCCGCGCAGGCATGAGGAGCGGACAAAATAATTTGCCGATCTTTCGGATGAGGCACGCAAGAAAGCGCCGATTTTGTCGTTAATCCGGTCATGACCGACATCGCTCAATCCGGCCGCGTCACGGCGACGCCCCTCTCCCTCTCTCAAGCTGCGCCGGGCGACCGCCGCACCTCGCGGCTGATGAGCGCCGTCCGCGGCCTTTTCGGCGGCGAGCAGGATGACGAGGCGCGCGCGCGCACCGATCCGCCGAGCAGCCCGCGCGACCTGTATGAGCGCATCGGCACGTTCCTGTTCAACAACCAGCTCGATCCGCTGCCGACGCATTATGAGCTGGCCCACGCCTATATCTCGGGCAGCAACCGCCGCCTGGCCTTCGCCGTCGATCGCGCGATCGAGCGCGACGGCATCCTGCGCGACGAAGTGGCCGAGGCGATCCTCGCCGAGACGCGCACCGACATGTCGGCCGCCGCGCTCCACAAGCTGATCGACGAGGCGCAGGTCGGCCTCGCCACCGTCGCCGGGGTGGTCAAGCAATCGGGCGCCGACGCGCAGGCCTATGGCGAAGCGCTGGAGGACAAGGTCGCCGGCCTCGCCGCGCAGGAGGATGTCAGCCAGAGCGTCAGCGCGCTCGTTTTCCTCACCCGCGCGATGATCGAAAAGACGCGCGCCGCCGAACATGAGCTGCGTCAGGCCGGCAAGAAAATGGCGGCGTTGCGCAGCAGCCTTGTCGAGGCCCGCCGCCAGGCCGACAGCGACCAGTTGACCGGGCTGGCAAATCGCCGGGCCTTCGAGGCGCTGCTGGCGCGCTCGGTGACCGAAGCCAAGGCCTCGCAGAAACCCTTGTCGCTCGCTTTCTGCGACATCGACAATTTCAAGTTGATCAACGACAAGCACGGCCATGAAGTCGGCGACCGCGTGCTCCAGTTCGTCGCCAGGCTGCTCGGCGAAATCTCGAACGACAAATGCCATGTCGCGCGTCACGGCGGCGAGGAGTTCGTAATGCTGTTCGAGAATATCGCCGCCGAAAAGGCCTTCGAGATTGTGGAGGAAGCGCGGCGCTCGCTCGCGGCGCGCCGGCTGGCGGCGAAGGATTCAGGCGAGCCGCTGGGCCAGATCACCTTCTCGGCGGGCGTCGCGCAGCTCACCGCCGACGACGCCAAGGGCCGCGACATGCTCCGCCGCGCCGACGAAGCCCTCTACCGCGCCAAGCGTGCGGGCCGCGATCAGGTGATCGTCGCCTGAGGGAGAGCTTGAGTCGCCGGCGCGGAGGCCATGCGAGCCGCTTCTCCTCAAAAACGCTTGCGCAGGAAGAAGCGGTTGTGGCCGACGGGCTGGTCCTCCAGCGTGCCGAACAGCGTAAAACCCAGCTTCTCGTAGAAGCCGCGCGCCTGAAAATCATAGGTGTCGAGCCAGATGCCGATGCAGCCGCGCGCCCGTGCCACGCTTTCGGCCTCGCGCATCAACGCGGTGCCATAGTCCTGACCGCGCCACGCCTCGGGCACGGCGAGAAACTCGACGAACATCCAGTCATAGGCGGTCTTGCCCCACAGGCCGCCGACATGATCGCCGGCCTCATCGGTGAGCAGGATCGCGATCGGGCGCGCGCGCGGATCGCCCGCCTGGGCAATATTAAAGGCGCGCAGCGGCGCAAGCACCGCGTCGCGTTCGGCGTCGCCGGGCGTCTCGGCGATGGTCAGGCTCAGGCTCATCGCGCGATCACCGGCCGAAGGTGACGATGAGCGGATCGAGGCCGTCGATCCTGGCCTCCACCGTC